>JACDEC010000480.1:2078-3256 GCA_013816645.1 Planctomycetota bacterium | reverse complement strand
ACCTACTACACGGTGTGCCCGCCATCGTTCGAGCGCGGGCTGGTCCATCTCAACACGCCCGCGCACCGCGGCGTGCCGGTGCGGGTGCGCACGCCGGGCATCGGTCGCCCGAAGCCAACGCCGCGCGCCGGCGCGACCCTGGAAGGACCGGATGCGGCCGTCGCCGTCGAACCGCAGGCGCCGTTGACCTGGGTCGGACTCAGGCTGGACGGTGATTCGGGCGAAGGAGTGGAATGGTTCTTCCAGCGTTTCGCCTGGACCGGCGTCACCCCCGACAACAGCGCCTTGCACTACCTGTGGCAGAGCCGCGAATGCTTCGTCGAGCGCGATGGTCCGCCCGCGGTGTCGATCGCGCAGGTGGCCAAGAAATGGTTCGGCCATCGCTACGCCGTGAACTGGGAAGCGCGCGCCAGCTTCGACGGCCAGCCGTTCCTCGCCGGATCGAGCGAGCAGCGCATGCCGACCATCGAATCGACGCGCGAGGGTCCGGGCGCCGCGTACCACCCGACCCTGGCGCGCCAGCTCGAGATCCCGATCACCGCCGAAGGCACCTATTGGGTGCGGGTCAAGAGCCGCTGGTCGCAGCGCGACGTCGATCAACCCGACGAGGTCATCGAGGAGGAACTGCGCCTCGACGTGATCTCGGGCACGCCCGCGATCGCCTTCCCCGCTTTGTCCGCCACCGCCCAGGTCCCTGGTTCGTTCCTGCGCCTGGCGCCCGAGCAGCAATCCCTGGTGTTCCCCGCAGGAAAGCCCACCCCGTTCACCGTCGCCTGTTGGAAACCGGTCGCGCCGGTGACCAGTGTGCGCCTCGAACTGCATGCGCTCGATGGCGACCAGAACTTCGACGCGCTCCCGGCCTGGGTGGACGGACGATTCACCTTCGCCGTGACGCTGCCCGCGCTGCCGCCCGGCGCCTATCGCGTCACCGCCACCCTGCGCGACGGCGAGCGGATCATCGACCGCAGCGAACGGATGATCGGCATGCGCGCGCCCGACCAGGCGGCGGCGCCGGTTCCCGCCGGCGTCCCGACCTGGGCGCAGCTGATCGCCCGCACCGAGCCGCTGTTCTCGTTGGCGCCGATGCTGCCCGACGACAAGGGCGCGCGCGACGATGACGAGGTCGCCTGGAAGGATTTCTACAAGCCGTTCCTCGATCGCGCCGCCGAGGTCTCGCG
>JACDEC010000480.1:0-2068 GCA_013816645.1 Planctomycetota bacterium | reverse complement strand
CGCGCGAGGTCGAATGGCCGGCGTCGTGGCGTTCGCTCGAACCGCTGCCCGGCGTCTACGACTGGCGCCTGCTCGATCGCTTCCTCGATTACGCCAAGACCAAGAGCATCGCCGTGCTTATCCGGCCCGAGTTCCGCTCCGGCGACACCCCGTACTGGGTGCCTGGGCATTTCGACCGCAATGAAGCGGGCTTCGTCCAAGGCCACCCCGGCTACCTGTTCCAGGGTGGGCGCCTCAACATCCCCCACGATCCGACCCTGCGCGCGGCGGTGATGCGCTGGGTCGGTGCATTGGCGGCGCACGCCAACGGCCATCCCGCGCTGCAGGGCTACATGTTCTGCTACGAGCATCCCGGCGATGCGCCGTACGCCGGCTGGCGCGAAGGCTTCGCGGGCGAGACCGTGGCCGCCTTCCGCCGCGTCCAGGCTGCGACGCTCGGGACCATCGCGGCCGCCAATCGCCGCTGGGGCACCCGCTTCGCCGATTGGGCGGCGGTGGATGCGCCCCGCGGCAAGGTCAGCGACATCTTCCTGCTCGATTGGCTGCGCTTCCGCACCCGCGCGGTCAACGACGTGCTCGCCGACCTGGTGCGCACGGTGCGCGGGGTCGACACCCGGCGCCTGATCGTGATGTACCGCGACGGCGTCACCGATCCCCCGTGGTTCCTCGCCCAGGGCTGCAGTTTCGCCAATGGCGGCAGCCACGACGCGATGGGCCTGCTGGAATACGCGGCCTGCGCGCTCGAGGGCACGCCTGAGCGCACCGAGGACCACTCGCCCGGGGACTGGACCTCCTACTTCCCCAGCCAGATCGAGGCCAGCATCTTCGCCATGCTCGCCGGCGGCGGCCTCAACACCGACTGCAAGGCGTTCATCCACACCGCCAAGCGTTTCGCCGATCTCGCCGATCCCGAGCGCTCGCTGGGTCGCTATCGCCGGCTGATGCCGGTGTGGAGCGAATTGCGCCAGACCAAGCCGATCACCTACCAGACCTTCGTGGTCGGCGACGAGACCACGGTCCTGTTGCGCGAACGCATCATGGGCGCGCCGTTCGTGCGCGAACCTTGGGAGACCATGAACCTCGCCCAGGCCCAGGTGCCGGCGTGCTACGCGCGTCCGGCTGATTGGCCCAAGGCCAAGCTGCTGGTGGTGCCGGGAACCCAGCAGCACCTCGACCGTCCGGCCATCGACCGCCTGGTCGCCTACGTCGAAAGCGGCGGCACCCTGCTGATGCGTGCCGACGCCGGTCGCCACTGCGTCGAGGACGCCAGCGCCGCCAGCGCCGACTGGGCGCTGCTCACCCGCTTCGGATTCCCCGCGCCGACCGGGACGTGCCGCGAAGCGATCCGCCGCGCCGCTCCCGGTGCCGCCGGCCTGTGGGGTCAGCCGGCCGGATCGTTCCGCCTGCGCGACACCTGGGATGTCACCCCGATCCCGGGCACCATCACCGAGGCGGTATTCCCCGGAGAGCAGCCGCTCGCCGCGATCAGCAGCACGACCTTCGGCAAGGGCCGCGTCGCGGTGATCTGGGCCCAGACCGTGATGCCACCGCTGTACGCGGATGCCGATGGCGCCAACTTCCCGATCCATCGCGCGGCCGCGCGCTGGGCCGGCGTCGACCTCCCGTGCTCGTCGGACAACCCGCTGTTCTGGACCAACGTCCTGGCCAGCCGCACCGACGGCACCCATTACGGACTCGCTCATCTCGGCGTCTGGCAGAACGAACCCAGCCAACGCCAGCAGACCACGCTGCGCTGGAGCACCCTGCCCGTGGGCAGCTACCAGGTCAGCGAAGTGCTCTCCGGGCGGAAACTCGGCTCCTTCACGGCAGCGCAGCTGGCCGAGACCGGCCTGCCCCTCGAACTCGCCCCGCGCGAGGTGGCGATCTTCCGCTTCGTCGCCGCCAAGCCGTGATCCCGAGGGCTGCGCGGTTATGCCCGTGGCTCGCCGCGCATTCCCGATGATCATCGCGCCATGCTCCTGCCCGAGTCCCTGCAGCGCGCCCTCGGCGACATCGACGCCCCGGCCGGCCTGGCGACGGCGGTCGCGCGCCTGACCCAGCGCTACCG
>JACDEC010000063.1 GCA_013816645.1 Planctomycetota bacterium | reverse complement strand
TGCGCGGCCCGCGCGAGCGGCCGGCGCGCCGCGAGCGTCGCCGCATCGGGCCGCTGCGCCGGATCGTGCACCAGCCGCAAGATCGACCAGACGATCAGCGCGATGATGATCGCCGCGATACCGAGGTGCACGAACAGCCAATGGGTCGCTGTGCCGCTCTTGACCAGCATCCCGCCGACCAGCGCCTGGACCACGATCAGTCCGCAGGCCGCGGCGAAGACCGGACCGATGCGCTGACGCAGGCCTGGCTTGCGCAGCACCACGGTCAGGCACCCGGCGGCGACGATCGCGACCAGCGCGGCGGCGAAGCGATGACCCCACTCGATGAGGAACATCCGTTTGAAACCGGCCATGTCGCGCGGGTAGGCACCGAGCGAGCCCATGCCGATCGCGCCGCGCCGCTCCTTGAGCGCCAGTTCCGCCTGGTCGACGTCGTAGCGCTGCTTCACGCTGGCCCAGCCCGCCTCGTCGGTGGGCGGCAGCAGGCTCCACGAATCGCCGACCTTGATCACCGGCCAATCGGGGATCGACAACCCCGAACCCGACAGCCGCACGTAGCCGCCGACCGTCGCCAGCAGCATGAGCAGGACGAAGAGCACGCTCAGCCACGACGCCACCGAGGCGTGCGGCGCCAGGGGCGACGCCGCAGCAGTGAACGACGCAGGACCGACGGAAGAGCTGTTCGACACGGGAGGGCGGAATCTACCGGGGTGATGGCAACGGAGAAGGACCGACTAGACGGGCGCGCGCGGTATTCCGCGCGCGCATCGCTCGTACTCGCGCTTGAGAGGTACTCGCGCTTGAGAGGTACTCGCGACCCGCGATGACGTCGCCGAACGAAACCGAGTGAGCGGGGGGCTTGGGGGGCCGGGTAGGCCCCCCGAAACAACGCCGGGCGAGCAACGCGAGAGCCGGCAGGGCTTGCCGCGCGCCGCAGGCGAGCGAGCCCCGCGCAGCGGGGTGGATCGCGAAGCGATCCGCAAGCCCGTCAGTGGCGCGGCATCTGATCCGCGACCGGGATCGGCGGCACGTGCTCGAAGTTGTAGGCCGGCGGCGGGCAGCTCGTCGCCCACTCGAACGACTCCTGCACGTCGTTGACCTCCCATGGGTCGTTGACGGTGATCTTGGGCTTGCGGTAGCTGAACACGAGCTGCAGGAAGAAGATGATCGCGCCGACGAAGGTCAGCAAGTAGCCGAACGTGGTGATGTGATTGTGGATCTTGTAATCCTGGTAGTACACCGCGATGCGCCGGGCCATGCCGTGCATGCCGCTGATGTGCATGGTCATGAAGGCGACCATCACGCCGATGAACATCAGCCAGAAGACCACGGTGCCCCAGCGCTCGTCGAGCATGCGGCCGCTCATCTTGGGCCACCAGTAGTAGGTCATGGAGAAGAGCAGCATCACCGAGCCGCCGACCAGCGTGTAGTGGAAGTGACCAACCACGAAGTAGGTGTCGTGCAACGACTGGTCGACCGGGACCAGGGCCAGGATCAGGCCGCCGAAGCCGCCGAGCGTGAACAAGCTGATGAACCCGCAGGCGAACTTCATCGCCACGGTGAAGCGGATGGTGCCGCCCCACATGGTCGCCAGCCACGAGAAGATCTTGATGCCGGTGGGGATGGCGATGGCGAACGACATGTACATGAAGAACGCCTGCAGCGCGGTCGGCATCCCGACCGAGAACATGTGGTGCGCCCACACGCTGTAGCCGATGATCCCGATCACGCCGATCGCCAGCACCATGCCGAGGTAGCCGAAGACCTTCTTGCGCGAGAATGCCGCGAAGACGTGGCTGATGCCGCCGAAGCCGGGCAGGATCATGATGTAGACGGCGGGGTGGCTGTAGAACCAGAAGATGTGCTGGTAGAGCAGCGGGTCGCCGCCCTGCGAGGCGCTCAGGAAGGTGGTGCCGAAGTTGCGGTCCATCAGCAGCATGGTCACCGCCGATCCGAGCACCGGCGTTGCGGTGAGCTGGAGCACCGAGGTGATGAACACTGCCCAGACGAACAGCGGCATCTGCAGCCAGCCCATGCCGGGCGCGCGCATGTTGCTGACGGTGACGATGAAGTTGATCGCGCCGAGGATCGAGCTCATGCCCGCGAGGTGCACGCCGAGGATCCACATGTCCTGGCCCGGGTTGATCTTCGCGCCCTGCAGGGACAGCGGCGGGTAGGAGGTCCAACCCGCGGCCGCGGCGCCGCCGACGGTGAAGAAGCTGGCGAACATCAGGCACGCTGCCGGGATCAGCAGCCAGAAGGCGAAGGCGTTCATCTTCGGGAAGGCCATGTCGCGCGCGCCGATCATGATCGGCGCGAGGTAATTGCCGAACGCAGCGAAGGACGGGATGATCACGAAGAAGATCATCACCGACGCGTGCATCGTCATGACCTGGTTGTAGGCGTGCTTGTTCTCGCTGAACAAGTTGAAGGGCAGGTCGGTGCCGTGCAGGTTCGCGTACTGGATCGCCTCGATCATCGAGCCGGGCGTGGCCAGGTGCACGCGGATCAGGCCGGCGAGCGCGCCGCCGACGATGCCCATGAAGAGCGTGAACCAGAAGTACATCAGGCCGATCTTCTTGTGATCGACCGTGGTCAGGTAATCCATCAGTCCGGTGTACCGCTTGATCTGCGGCATCGGATGGGCGCCGGCGGTGCTCACGGGGTCTCCTCGGAAACGACGTCTGCCAGGGCGACATCCGCCTGCGCGACAGGTGGGGCGGCGATTTCGATCTGCGCAACCATCGGCATGGCGGCGATGATCGCGTCGATGCGTTGCCGACGATCGGGCAGGGCCTCGAGGCTATCGCGCCAGGCCGGCACCAGCTTGGACTTCCATTCCTCGAGGCGCGCGGGGTAGGTCTCGATGTCCTCGGCCTTGGTCCCGCGCTGCGGGCGATCGGGCGATCGGCGCGTATAGGAGGTCGCGTTGTGCGCCATCCAGTACTGCAGCGCCCAGCGGCGGCTGTCGCCGTCGCTCTTCTTGAGGTATTCGCTGACCGAGGCGCGGATCGGGGCGTCATCGCCCTTCAGGTCCCAGGCGATCAGCGCATCCCACACCTTCTGGGAATCGTTGCGGTGCCGCTGCAGTTCGACCCAACGGTCGAAGACATCGGGCTCGGCGACGACTGCGCCGATGATCATCACGCCATGACCCTGGCCGCAGAGTTCCGC
The DNA here is from genome assembly GCA_013816645.1 of Planctomycetota bacterium. GTDB lineage: Bacteria > Planctomycetota > UBA11346 > UBA11346 > UBA11346 > JACDEC01. Next base: position 7,440 of record JACDEC010000063.1, on the reverse strand, counting down.
GCACTGCCCGCGGAAGGGGCCGGCGATGCGCGGGGTGAACCAGGCGCGGTTGAAGCGGCCGATGATCGCGTCCTTCTTGATGCCGAAGGCCGGCACCCACCACGCGTGGTTGACGTCGCTCGAGGTGATGTCGAGCACGACCGCCTTGTCCTTCTTGAGGACCAGCGGCTCCTGGATCGAGCTGACCAGGTCGAGGCCCAGCGAGACCCCCTCCTTCTTGTATTCGTAGTCCCAGGCGAATTGGCGGCCGCGCACGGTGACGACCATGGCGTCGCGGTCCTCAGGCGGCAGCTCCATCTTGTAGAGCAGCGGATAGACCGGGAAGGCGACGATGACCAGCGCGAGGATCGGGATGCCGGTCCAGAGGTTCTCGAGCTTGACGTTGTGCATGAAGGTGGCGGGTCGCCGGCCGTCGCGACGATCGCGGAACTTCAGCATGACGTGGACCAGCAGCACCTGCGGCAGGATCAGGAACGGCAGGAAGATGATGAAGCTGAACCAGGTGTTCTCCATCACCCACGTCGAGATGTCGCTGCTCTCGGGGTGGGTGAAGGTGCTGGTGCGCTCGATGTGGTTGGCATCGCCGACTCGTGCCAGCAGGTCCGGATTGAAGATCTGGACGTACTCGTCGATCGTCGGCTCGGCCGCGGGAGACCAGCCCGCGCAGGCGGCGAGCAGGGCCACGACGGCCAGCAGGGACATCAGCAGTCGGGACATCAATGGACTCCTGCGGTTCCGGCCGCGGCAGTGCTCAACTTCGCGAAGACGTTCTTCAAGGCGGACTCCGGCAGCGTCGCCAGCGAGGGCAGGAAGCCGGTGCCGTTGGCATCAAGGGTCAGGGCGCGGAAGCCCTCGTCGTCCTTGGCCGATGCGGCCTGGTGCAGGCGGATCAGCGTGCCGCTGCCGCGCAGCCGGCGCAGATCGGCGGCGACGGCGCGGCCGATGTTCGCAGCCAGGACCCGATCGAGCCAGGCGTCGGCGTTGGCGACCGCACGGCCGGCATTGTCGCTCTCGGCGCGCATCAAGGCCCAGACCTCGGGCGGAATCGGGCGGGACTTGGGATGGATGACCGGACCGGCTACGGCGTCGGTCATCTTGGGCACGCTGGCCAGCGTCTCGTCGCTGTCCTTGTCGAGGTAGTTCGCCGGGTTGTTCGGCTTGACCAGGCGCTCGCGCAGGAAGTGCGCTACGGCGTAACGGTCGGCGGGAGGCATCGAGGCGCTGAACCCCGGCATGCGGCCGCCGGCGAAGCCCTCGGTCAGGACGGTATAGATGCCATAGACGCCGGCGCCCTTGGGGTTCTTGAAGGCGTCGACGTGGAAGTTGCGCGGCGGCGGATTGAGGTTCGTCGGGTTGGCGTTGCCCTGGGCACCGTGGCAGCTGGCGCAGTTCTTGGCGAAGAGGATCGCGCCGCGGTCGATGACGCCCTCGCTGCGGTCCTCGATCAGCTTGAGGTGGTCGACCGGCGGCTCGGCCTTCTTGGCGAGCTCGATGAGTCCCTCATGACGGCCGTGAGCCGCGCCGGTGGCGTACCAGCGGGTGAACCAGCCGATCAGGATGGCGATGATCACCAGGAGTCCGGCGGTCCACAGCAGCGGGTGCGAACGCTCCGGGGGATCTTGCAGGTGCGCGTCCATTAGTGCAGGTGCTCCGCGTTGACGGTGGGCAGCAGGCGCGGCTCGCCCTTGGCGATCAGGCCGTTCCTGCTCCAGAAGCGCAGGGCCAGGAGCAAGAAGCCGCCGGCGAAGCCCGCGCCGACCAGCAGTTCCTGCCACTCGAACGGGCAGCGGTACTCGTTGGGCGAGAACGCCGGCATGATGATCCATGACCAGTCCAGCCAGTTGCCGGTCAGCGCGATGATCGCGATGGTGACCATCGCCCACGGCTTGGTGCGCACGCTCTGGCTCATCAGTCCGAGGAACACCACCGGCCAGCGGATGAAGGCCTCGATCGCGTACTGCAGGCCGTAGCCGTGCTGGGTGCGCATCACGTACCAGTAGGTCTCCTCGTCGAGGTTGGCGTAGTAGATCAGCATGTACTGGCTGAAGCCGATGTAGGCGCAGAAGCACGAGAAGCCGACCATCCAGGTGCCGAGGTCGTGGACGGTGTGCTCCTGGATCACCACTTTGAGCGGGCCGCGGCGCAGCCAGACCACGAGCAGGCACATCACGCAGAGGAAGGTCTGCACCGCACTGGTGAAGCAGTACACCCCCCACATCGTCGAGAACCAGTTCACGTGCAGCGACAGCAGCATGTCCCAGACGAAGAAGGTGATGCTCAGGGCGAAGAAGATGATGAAGCCGATCGAGGTGCGGCGGTGGCGCGCGCGGATATCGGTGTTGCTGGCATCCTGGTCGAGGCTGTAGTTTACCAGGCGCATCTGGAAATAGATCCAGACCAGCACGATGCACACGCTGGTGATCGCCCAACGGCTCCAGACCATCAGCTGCGATTTGGTGCCGCCAGTGACGTGGAACAGGGCCTTGTGGTCGTCGCCGGTGAGGTTGATCCAGTCGTAGAGGTACGGACCGCCGAATGAGACGATCGCGATGACCGTGACCAGGGTCAGGAGCAGGCCGGTGGTCAGGCCCTCCATGATGCGCCGCAGCGGCATGATCCATTTGGCGTTGCAGACGCTGTGCACGGCGATGAAGAACATCGCTCCGAGCGCCGGCCAGGTCGTCACGAGCATGCCCTGGAGCAGGCTCGACCAGGCGCGGGTGGGATCCTTGAAGAGCAGGAAGACGAAGGTCGCTAGGCCGACGACAGCGAGCAGCGCGGCCACGGCCCGCAATTTCGGCGCGCGCAGCGGACCCGGGTCCTCGAGACGGTCGATGTGATGGACAGCGGCGCTCACGGGTCGGTGCTCCCCGGCCAGGTGGGTGTGACGGATTCGGGCATGGCTTCAGGCTCGGGACGGAAGGCGTCGGCGCCGGCGCGTTCGCCTGCCTGGATCAACTTGAGGTCGCCCTTGGCCTTGGCCGCGACCGCCTTGGCCGCGACCACCGCCTGCTCAGCGGCCGCGTCCTTCGGCGTCTTCTTGAGAGCCGCCTCGGCGCTGGCGAGATCCTTGTCGGCATTGGTCAGCGCCAAGGTGGCGCGGTTGAGTACGCGCACGTAGTGCACCACCGCCCAGCGGTTCTCGGGCAGCAGTTGCGCCCGGTAGTTGGGCATACGCGCGCGGCCGTTGGTGAGGATGTGGTAGATCTCGCCGTCGCTGAGCAGGTTGAGGCTCGGCCCGTTCAGGGACAGCACGCCGGTGAAGTGCTTGGCGACATAGCCGTTGGCGGCGTTGCCATCGTTGCCGTGGCACGGCGCGCACGAGATGTTGTAGTACTTCTGGCCACGCCTGAGCACGTCGGCGGTGGGCAGATAGGGATTCACCAGCTTCTTGGCGCCGGCGAAATCAGTCGCTTCGAGCGGGTAGGGCATGAAGTCGCGCGACACCGTGCCCGCCGGCGGCATCAGCATCACGGGCACGTGGTGGATCTCGCCGCCGGTCGCTTCGGACATCAACGGCCGCTCGATCCGCTCGTCCTTGCGCTCGCCGCCGAGCGCCACGGCGTTGGCGTACTGGCTCTTCTCCGCCGGCGTCACGTACATGTCGGGCATGTAGTCGATGCCGCGGCTGTCCTTCTCATCGCTGCAGCCAACAAAGGCCAACAGGGCGACGGCGAGGGCGAACGCGGAGATGACCGGCCTCAGGGAATCACGCATGGGTCACCTCGCTCGACTCGCTGAGCCGGCCGTCCGGCACGTAGTGCGAGACGGTGTCGGCCCCCTGCTGCTTCATCCATTCGTCCAGAGCCTGGATCGAACCGTGCTCGGTCACCGGCACGGCCAGGCAGAAGGTGTCGTCGGTCAGGGAATCGGTCGGCAGCTGGGTCGTGGTGCTGGGCAGCAGGCGGCAGGCGATCAGCAGGACGATCGCCAGATTGGACAGCGCGCCGAGCAGGATGCCGCTCTCGAAGGTGATGACCACGTAGGCGGGCCACGAGTTGTAGGGCTTGCCGGCGATGTTGATCGGCCAGTCGTACTTCATCATCCAGACCTGCATGCAGAAGCCGCAGAACGCGCCGAATAGCAGCATGAACAGCACCGGACGGCCGATCCAGCTGCGCTTGATGCCCATCAGCCGTTCGAGGCCGTGGATCGGGTAGGGCGTGAACGCCTCGTGCGCGTGGTGACCGGCCTCGTGGCTGGCCGCGCACGCCTTCTTGAAGACGGATGGCTCGGTGAAGTAGCCGAGCACGTAGGGCATCGCGTGCTTACCCATGGTGGGCGTCTCCGCGCGCGGCCTTGCCCGACGGGTTCACCAGCACCGATTTGATCTCGGCGATGGCGATGGTCGGCATGGTCCGGCAGTACAGGAGGTAGAGGAACATGAACCAGCCGAAGGAGCCGCCGACCACCATCCAGTCCCAGGAGGTGCCGACCCAGTAGCCCCAGTTCGCGGGCAGGTGGTCACGCTCGAGCGAGAGCATGAAGATGTTCGCGCGCTCGAACCACATCCCGATGTTGACGAAGATCGAGATGATCCACATCGCGATGAGGCTGCGCCGGACGCGCTTGAACCAGAAGAACATCGGCGAGACGACGTTGCACAGCGTCATCGTCCAGAAGATCCAGGCGTGCGGACCGCCCAGACGATAGAGGAACTGGCTGCGCTCGTAGCCCGACTCCGAGAACCACGCGGCGAAGAACTCCATCGCGTAGGCGTAGCCGACGATCATCGAGGTCGCGAGGATGACCTTGTTGCAGAGCTCGAGGTGGTTGATCGTGATGTACTTCTCGAGCTTGAGCATCGAACGCATCGGCGCGAGCAGGAACACCACCATGCCGAAGCCGCCGAAGATCGCGCCGGCGACGAAGTACGGAGGGAAGATCGTGGTGTGCCAGCCCGGCACCTTGGAGGTGGCGAAGTCGAACGACACGGTCGAGTGCACCGAGAGCACCAGCGGCGTGCTGATCCAGGCGAACTGCGCGTACGCGCGCTCGTAGTGGTTCCAGTCGCGGACCGTGCCCTTCCAGCCGAACGCGGCCATCGAGTAGATCGCGCGCTTGAGCGTGCCGGGGCGGCACTTGTCGCGCACCGTGGCGAAGTCGGGGATCAGCCCGAGGTACCAGAAGATCGCCGAGGTCGTGCCGTAGGTCGAGATCGCGAACACGTCCCACATCAGCGGGGAGCGGAACTGCGGCCACAGCAGGCGATCATTGGGATACGGGAACAGCCAGAAGTCGAGCCACGGACGGCCGGTGTGGATCAACGGGAAGAGGCCCGCGGTCATCACCGCGAAGATGGTCATGGCCTCGGCCGAGCGGTTGATCGAGGTGCGCCACTTCTGCCGGAACAGGAAGAGGATCGCCGAGATCAGCGTGCCGGCGTGGCCGATGCCGATCCAGAACACGAAGTTGGTGATGTAGGAACCCCACATCACCGGGCTGTTGATGCCGAGGATGCCCAGACCTTCGCACATCTGGATGGCGAAGGTCATGAACATCAGGCCCATGATCAGCATGGACGTGAACAGGCCGACCCACCAGCCGAGCGACGGCGCGCGGAAGATCGGCGCGATCACGTCGAGCGTGACGTCCTTGGCCGTGACGCTCTCATGGATGAGCGTCGTCGGCGACTCGAGCTCGGCGAGCGTCGGGCGCATCAGTGGCTCCCCTCGGCGGCCGGTGCTGCCGCATCATGGTGTCCCGCGGCGGGCTCATGACCTGCGGCGGGGGCGCCGTGGCCCTCAGCGCGCTCCGCACCGGTCGCCGGGCGGTTGCGCAGGCGGTGCAGGTAGGCGACCGCCGGGCGGGTGTTGAGCTCCTTGTCGAGGAGCAGATAGGCGTGCGGCGAGGAGGTCGCCAGCTTGGTGACCGCGGCTTCGCTGTCGTGGATGTCGCCGAAGCTGATCGCGCCGGTCGGGCAGGTCTGGGCACAGGCGGTGGTGACCGACCCGTCGCGGTACTTCCTGCCCGAGGACTTCTCCTCCTCGCGGATGTCGCGGGTGCGCTGGACGCAGAAGTTGCACTTCTCCATCACGCCCTTGGAGCGCACGGTGACCACCGGGTTGAGCAGCATCTGCAGCGGTGCGCGCGACAGCTCGGCCTGGCTCGAAGTCGCGCCCTCGCTGACCAGGTTCTTGGCGATGCGGGTGAACGGCGAACCGGCGCCGTGCGGACCGCTGCGGTACTTCGAGTACTCGTAGAAGTTGAAGCGGCGGACCTTGTAGGGGCAGTTGTTCGAGCAGTAGCGCGTGCCGATGCAGCGGTTGTAGATCTGGACGTTGACGCCTTCCTCGTTGTGCATCGTCGCCATCGCCGGGCACACCTCTTCGCACGGCGCGTGCGCGCAGTGCATGCACATCACCGGCATCTGGGTGCACTCGACGTCGAGCAGCGCATCGCCCAGCGGGGCGGCGAACAGCGCAGTCGACGAGGTCGGACCCTCGGCCGGAGTGGTCGGATTCACCGACCAGGCGGGCGAGGAGTAGTAGCGGTCGATGCGGATCCAGTGCATCTCCCGGCCCTTGCGCACTTCATCGCGGCCGACCACCGGCACGTTGTTCTCGACCTGGCAGGCGACCACGCAGGCCTGGCAGCCGATGCAGGTGTTGAGGTCGACGACCATGCCCCAGCGGCGGGCGTAGGTGTGGGTCTCGTGCCACAGGCTAAGGTTGCCGGCGGGCGCGCCGTCCTTGCCGGACTTCCACAGGGCGTGGTGGTGCTCGCGGTGGTGCTTGCCCGGATCGTCGCGATGCAGTTCGAGGACGTCGTCGCGCACGATGTCGCGGCCGTCCATGGTGCTGTGGCCCTGGGTGCAGGCCAGGCGGTAGGTCGCGCCGGTGGCCTTGACCTCGGCGGCGATGCCCCAGCGTGCGCCGTCGGCGCCAATTAGGCGGAAGGCGTCGGCATTCGCGCCATCGCCGTCGACGCCGGCCCCGACCGCCACCTTGCCGGCGTGCTCGCCGCGGCCCCAACCGCTGAACACCTCGACGGTGCCGGGGTGCATGCCTTCCTGGAAGTGCACGGGCAGGCGCAGGGTGCGGCCGTTGGCGGTGATCTCGACCACCGGATTGGCCCAATTGTCGTCGTAGGTCTGGCGATCGACGCCGAACTCGGCCATGTGCGCGACCGAGAGCGCCGCGTAATTGTCCCAGGTGATCTTCGAGACCGGATCAGGGATTTCCTGCAACCAGGCGTTGTTCGCGCAGGCTCCATCGCGCAGCACGCGCGAGGCGCTGATCACCAGCTGGTAGGCGCCCGCGGCAGCCTTGGCGGCCGGAGCCTGGCTCAGGGCGCTGGCGTCGAATGTCAGCGCAGCAGCCTTGGCGGAAGCGATCTCGCCGACCACGCCGCGCGCCAGGGCGCCGTTCCAGAAGGCGCGGTCATCGGCCGCGGCTCCGACCGCCGGCTTGACGGTCGCGAGCCAGTTCGCCTGGACGT
>JACDEC010000062.1:4713-10618 GCA_013816645.1 Planctomycetota bacterium | reverse complement strand
CGGCCATGCCTACCTCACCGTTACACGGGGGCAGCGCCGGAGGCGCGTTACGTGGGGGGCGAGCCGCGCGAGCCGGAGGCCCTTCGGGGCCTCCGCCGCCCGGAGCGCAGCGGAGGGGCCGCCTGATGCGGCTACCCCACGACCAGTTTCGAGCGAAGCGCTGGGCCGCCAGACTTCCGGACTTCCGGACTTCCGGACTTCCGGACCCATCTTCCTATTTGCCGGCGCGGCCGAGGTACTCGCGCGACTGGGTGTTGATGGTGATCTTGTCGCCCTGCGCGACGAAGATCGGCACCTGGACCTCGGCGCCGGTGGCGAGCTTGGCCGGCTTCATCACGCGGCTCTGGGTGTCGCCCTTCACGGCGGGCTCGGTGTAGACGATCTCCATGACCACCGAGTTGGGCAGGCGCACCGCGATCGGCTCGCCGTTCCACAAGGTCACGCTGACGTCCATGTTCTCGAGCAGGAAGTCCTTCTGGTCGCCGACCGCTTTGGTCGGGACGGTGATCTGGTCGTAGGTGTTCTTGTCCATGAACACATAGCCGTTGGCGTCGGCGTAGAGGTAGGACATGTCGGCGTCGGTGACGTCGGCCGCCTCGACCTTCTCGCCGCTGCGCAAGGTCTTCTCCTGGCTGTTGCCGGTGAGCAGGTTCTGCACGCGGATTTTATAGAATGCCTGGCCCTTGCCGGGTTTCACGAAGTCGACGTTGAGCACGATCCACGGGGCGCGGTCGAAGATGACTTTGATGCCGTTGCGCAGTTCGCTGGTGTCGACGTTGGCCATTTGTTCCCCTCGGCAGGCACCGGTTGCGCTCGGGTGGCGCTGCCGCGCTGCCCCGCCGGAAAATGAGCGCGAACCATAGCAACGGCCCTAGGGGTGTCTATGGCCCCGGTGAGCATCGACTGGTGCGCCGCGCCGTCGTTGCCGCTCCCGGAACCGGTCGGTCGGGGGTGGCATGGCGATCCCTCAGGCTCCCGATGGAGCGGGCGTGCGATGTTCCAAGAGCCCACCGCTGTCGTTGCCGAGTCACGTCCTGCCGAGCCACCTGTGCTTCACCGTCACGCTCCTCACGATCCTGGGTGTTCGAACCTCGGCCGTCATGGATTCGCGGCGTATCCCGGGGTATGCATCCATGATCCGCCGCTGCGTGAACCAGAGCAGGCCGTTAAAGGCGTAAGTTGCTTAAATATAACATTTTACAGGTTCAGTTGTGACGGACTGCGCCTTTTGGCCATGAGTGGAGCGTACCGACCCGCGCCACCGAGGAGTGTCCCCATGCTGCATGCACGATCGTCCTGCCTGCTGTGGATGTTGGCCGGACTGATGTTCGCGGCGTCGGCCGAGGACTTCATCGCCTGCCCCGACGGGATGTTCGTCTCCGACAAGCGCTTCGTGCAGGTCGAACGGCAGCCATGGAGCGGAGACTACCGGGTGGTGCTGGATGACGGGAAGGAGGTGCGCTTCATCGGTCCGATATTCCCGGGATACCAGGTGGCCAATGCCGGATCGCTGACACCGGATCCTTCAGGCAAGGGCTTCACCGAGTCGCAGCGCCTGGACAAGCCGGCAGCGACGATCAGCAAGCGTCACGCGCTCGCCAATGGCGGCGTGCTCACCGAGGTCTCGTTCGACACCGCGGTCGCGGGGGGCGAGGCGCCGGCCTTCCGGATCTACCTGCCCGCGCACCTCTTCGCCGGACGGCAGGTGCTCTGCGACGGCACGCCGGTGCAGCTCTCAGCGGACAAGCCGTCGACTCCGCGCCTCGTGGACGGTGCTGCGGAATACCGATTCCCCATCGACGAGACCCTCGAACTCGGGATCAAGCTGCTCTCCGGTCACGGCGGTGTGAGCTTCGCCGATCTGCGCAGCCAGGACGGCACGCCGGAGCAGGCCTTCCATATCTGGATCGCCATGCAGGGCAGGACGCTGCGCTATGCCACCTTCCTGCTCAAACCCGGGCAGCCCTTCCCGGACCCGGATGCGCAGCAGGCCAAGGCCGCGTCGCGCTCCGGCAATCTCATCGAGGACGGGACGAGCTTCGAGACCGGCCCGCACGGCATGAGCGCGATCTGCTGCTACAGCTGGTCCGAGTCGTGGGTCAGCCCCGGCGTGCAGCCGATCTTCGACACCTCGACCGCGCATCACGGCGCCTGCAGCCTGAAGCTGACCGCCGAGGACATCACGGCGAAGCTGGGGACGTTCAATTTCAATCGCGTGACCTTCAAGCGGGTGCGCTTGGAACCGGACAAGACCTACACCTTGTCGGCGTGGCTGAAGACCGACACCGACGGTTTCATCGCCATGCTTGATTGCGCCGAGGACGTGTGGGACGGGGCCACCGGCACGCGCGTCACCGTGACCAAGGAATGGAAGCGGCACACCTTCACCTTCACGCCGGCGAAACACCAATTCATGAACTACTGCGTGCCGCTGATCGGGGTCAACCCGTTGGCAACGACCGGGCAGCTGTGGATCGATGCGGTCCAGCTCGAGGAAGGCGCGACGGCCAGCGCCTACACGCCCAAGGACTGGGAGTTCGGCGCGCGCATGGACGTCGAGCACCAGATCATCGAGCAGTCCCCGACGATGAAGGCGCCGATCACGATCGCCTACCGCAACAACACCGCCAAGACGATCAGGCCGAACCTGTCCTACGAGGTCGTGGATTTCTGGCAGCGGGTGGTCAAGCGCGGCAGCATCACCCAGGTCGACATCGCGGCCAACGCCAACGCCGCGATCGAACTCGACCTGGCGCCGTTGCCGCGCGGGTACTACCGCATCCGCCTGCAGGAACCGGGCGGCCGTGCCGACGAGGTCATCTTCGGCGTCTATCGACCGCTGGCCGCCGACCAGTTGCTGCCGGTCGATTGGCCGTTGGCCTGCGAGGCGTCCCACGGCGAGCCGATCAACCGCAAGCTGGGCTTCGGCAGCACCCGGTCGTTCGATTTCCGCTTCGACATGATCTGCGCCAAGCCGGGCGCGTTCGACTTCAGCAAGACCGACATCATCGTCGAGCGCTGCCGCGCCACGAACATGCGCATCATGCCGGTGCTCGGCGGCACCTTCGTCGAGTTCTACGGTCTTCCTCATGGGTGGGTCCCGCCGTGGGCGGTCGACCGCGTCGAGAAGCGCACCGACAGCAACGGCAAGGTCTGGGACGTCTCCTTCCCGAAGAAGCAGGCCTGGCAGGACTACGTGCGGGCCCTGGTCGGACGCTACAAGGACACGATCCACGCGTGGGAGATCATCAACGAGCCGAACGTGTGGTTCCCGCCCGCGGATTACGTGCAGTACCTGCAGTGGGCCTGGGAGGCGGCCAAGGCTGTCGACCCGAGCTGCCAGATCGTCGGCGGATGCGCGACCTGCGACTTCGGCCAGGATCCGGGACCGTGGACGCGCGCGATCATCGACCTGGGCGCCTGCGATTTCTTCGACGCCTTGTCCGTGCACATGTACAGCAATGGACGGCCGGAAGGCCCATCCGATGCGCTGATGAACCGCCTGAACCAGGCGATGCGCGAGAAGGGCAAGCAGGCGCCGATCTGGCACACCGAGAAGGGCCTGCTCGCCAAGCGCCTGGGCTACTCGCTGGACCAGCACAACGTGCCGCCGGTGTACATGCGCGAGCCGAGCTTCGCGGTCGCCGACGTGCGGACCAAGGCCAACTACCTGATGCGCGAAACCATGCTCGACGCGGTGCTCGGCAAGGGGCCGTACTTCTGGTTCGGCGATCTGCCCAACCGCATCATGATCGGCAGCCATTCCTACCAGTTCCCGCACAACATGGCCCATATCGAGTACGACGGCGCGCCTTGCCCGGAACTTATGGCGGCCAATGGCTTCGCCAACGTGCTGGAGGGACGCAATACGCCGGTGGAACTCATCACCCTGGGATCGTCTGGCCTGGGTGCGGTCTTCACTGGTCCCAAGGGCAGCTTGGTGGGCCTGTGGAATTTCGAGCGGTCGATCACGCTCGAGATCCCGGATGAAAAAGGCTCACTCAGCGTTCACGACTTCTTCGGCGAGCCGATCGCCGGCATCAAACGGACCGCTGGCATGCTGCGCGTGGAGATCGGATCCACGCCGGTGTACCTGGTGAGCGCGGGTGGTTCGACGCTGGTCCAGCAGGCGCTGCGGCAGGCACGATCCGTGGACTGAATCGCCGACGGTCAGCACTGCTGTCGCTTCATCCAATCCCATTTCAAGGATGCCGCCATGTCGTTCCCAGCCCTGCGTCTGCTCGGCCTCGTCGCGCTCGCCAGCCTTGCCTCCGCCGAAGGCGTCCGCCCGAACCTGATCGCCGACGGTGCGAGCTTCGAGACTGGGACCCACGGCCTCAGCGCGGTCTGCCGCTACGCCTGGTGCGAGAGCTACACCAGTCCTGGCGTACAGCCCGAGATCGATGCGACGCAGGCCCACCACGGGACGCACAGCCTGAAGCTGACCGGCGAGGACATCACCGCCAAGCTGGGCCGGTTCAACTTTAACCGTGTGCTCTTCAAGCGGATCCGCCTGGACCCGACCAAGACCTACACGCTGTCCGCGTGGATGAAGTCGGACCGTGAAGCCTTCCCCGCCGTTCTCGATTGCGCCGAGGACGTGTGGGATGGCGCCAATGGATCCCGGGTAGCGGTGACCACCGAGTGGCGACGCTACAGCCGCACCTTCGTGCCGGCGAAGCATGCGCAGACCAACCATTGCATCCCGCTGGTCGGCATCGATCCGCTGTGCACCAACGGGCGACTGTGGATCGACGCCGTCCAACTCGAGGAAGGGGCGTCAGCCAGCGCGTTCGCACCGGTCGACTGGGAATTCGGCGCCAGCATGGACATCGAGCACAAGCTGGTCGAGCGGACGGGTTCGACGACCTCCGCGCCGATCCGACTGCGCGCCCGGAACAACACCGCGGTCGCGATGCGACCCAGCGTGACCTACGAGGTCACCGATTTCTGGCACACCATCGTCCAGCGCGGCGTGGTCGCGCTGGACGTGCCGGCCGGTGCGACCATCGGCCAGGATCTGGAGCTCGCGCCGTTGCCCTGCGGTTATTACCACGTCCGCTTCAGCGCACCCGATCAGCGCAGCGACGAGGTGATCTTCGGCGTCTACCAACCGCTCGCCGCCGACCACCGGCTTCCCATGGATTGGGCCCTGGGGTGCGATGCCGCGCTCGGCGAACCAATCGTCCGCAAGCTCGGCTTCGGCGTCTCCAGAGCGTGGGACTTCAGCACCCAGGTCATGTGCGCTGCGCAAGACGCCATCGATTTCACCAAGACCGATCTGATCGTCGAACGCTGCCGGAAGGCCAACCTCAACCTCATGCCGGTGCTGGGCTGCAACTTCCATGGCGACAAGCGCGGGGAAGACGGCGGATGGATGATCGATCGGGTCGAGAAGCGCGCGATTCCCGGCCGAGTCGTCGACGCGTCCTTCCTCCGCAAGGAGCCTTGGCAGGCCTACGTCCGGGCCCTGGTCGATCGCTACAAGGGCGACATCCGCTGCTGGGAGGTGCTCAACGAACCCAACACCTTCTATACGCCGGCTGATTACCTCGAGGTCCTGCAATGGACCTACGAGGCGGCGAAGGCGGCCGACCCCGAGTGCATCGTCGTCGGTGGTTGCGCCACGTCCGACATGGGCGGCGAACCCGGTCCATGGACCCGCGAGCTCATCGAACTCGGGGCAGCGAAATTCTTCGACGTGCTGTCCGTCCACATGTACAGCCAGAGCGAACCGGAAGGGGTGTCCGACGCGACCTACCATCGTCTACTCCGGGCCTTGCGCGAGCACGGCAGCCAGGCGCCGATGTTGCACAGCGAGAAGAGCTACGTCGCCGTCCAGACCGGCTATTCCCTCGACAAGCACAACACGCCGGCGTCCTACATGCGCGAACCCGGGTTCGCC
>JACDEC010000062.1:0-4703 GCA_013816645.1 Planctomycetota bacterium | reverse complement strand
GCTGAGTACCTGCTGCGCGAGACGCTGGTCGACGCCAGCCTCGGCAAAGGCCCGTTCATGTGGTTCGGCGACCTGCCCAACCGCACCATGATCATGAGCAGCTACCTCCAGTATCCGCACAACCTGGCGCACATCGAATACGACGGTTCGCCGTGCCCCGAATTACTGGCGGCGAATGGCCTCGCCCGCCTGCTCGAGGGGCGCCACGCGCCCAGCGAACTGATAAAGCTGAGCGCGACCTCGTTCGCGGCGGTCTTCAGCGGCGCCAAGGGAACGCTGGTTGGTTTGTGGAACACCGCTGGGGCGACCACGGTGTCGATCCCGGACGCAGCCAGCCTCTCGGTGTTCAATGTCTTCGCAGAGCCCGAACCGGCCGAACGACGCAGTAACGGCGACCTGTCGTTGGCGATCGGGACCACGCCGGTCTACCTGACGCATCCAGGTGCTCCCACCGCTGTGCGATCGCTGCTCGAGCGAGCCGACATCGCCGGCGACAAGCTCCAAGCCGCGGGCGGGATCGAGGTGGAGGATGGGCAGCTGGTGCTCGCGGTGTACGTCAAGAAACTGGTGATGCGCGCCGGCGCGGTCACCGTGTCGGTCGCCTCCGTGCCCGAAGGATGGGAACTCGGTCAACGCTCGCTGACCATCGATCCGGCATTCGAGACCACCGTCCGCGCGGTCTTCCCGCTGTCCGCGGTGACTCCGGCGCAGACGGGCGGCCGCGTGCTGGTGAACATCTCGGCCTTCGGTGTCGAAACGCCTGTGGTCTGCGCCTTCCCGCCGTTCAGCAGCGCATCGCGGCTGCGCGACGAATTGCGCATCGACGGCAAGGTCGCGGCGTTGGTCGCGGGTTCCCCGGTGGTGATTGATGGGGACCTGTCCGAGTGGTCCGACGAGGGCACGGCGCGCCTGGTCGCCGGATCGCGCACGGTCGCCCAGGGCGAACCCTGGAAGGGCGCTGACGATCTCTCCGGGGCGCTGCGCTTCCGCTGGGATCGGGACCACCTGTTCGTCGCCGCGATGGTCACCGACGACGTCTTCGAGCGCAATTCCTCCGCCGACGCCGCATACATGTCCGATTCGATCGAGCTGTTCCTCGATCTCGACGAGGCGGATCTCGCGCAGGATCGCAAGAAGACCGACAACAACCCGCAGGGGCCGGACGAATTTCAGCTCCTGATCGCGCCAGGCAAGGGCGATGGTCATTTTGCCCAGGCGACGGGATGGTGCTGCCGCACCCAGAGCGACGGCGGCATCCGCGTCGCCAGCCATCGGACTGCAACCGGCTATAGCCTCGAAGCCGCGATCCCGTGGGCCTCCCTATCGCGCAGCTTCGCGCCGCGCGCTGGCACCGAGATCGGCTTCACCTTCCAGATCCCCGACGCCGACGTACCCGGGCGACCCGCGAAGAAGTGGATCTATTGGACCGGCAATGACGGCAATTGGCAGAATCCAGGTGGTTGGGGCCGCATGTCGTTCCGCTGAACGGCGGATGTCGGAACCCCTCAGTCCCTGCCAAGTGCTCGGTTGCGCCCGACGCCGTTGGCGCTCTCATCCCGCCCGCAGATGAGCGGGAATCAGAGCGACGGTCCAGGGGTTGTCGGAGATCCCGGGGATTCCGCGCCCACCTGGCGTCGGCAGCTCGCCGGCGCCATCCGCGATCCCGGGGAACTCGTGCGGCTGCTGGGGCTGCCGGAAGATCTGCTGCCTGGTGCGCGCGCCGCAGCCAAACTCTTCCCGCTGCTGGTGCCGCGCGGCTTCGCGGCGCTCATGCGGCGCGGGGATCCCGGCGACCCCTTGTTGCGCCAGGTGCTCCCGCTCGACCGCGAGGCTGACGAGCCGCCGGGGTACATCGCAGATCCGCTGCGCGAATCTTCGTGCAGCCCGGTGCCGGGCTTGTTGCGCAAGTACGCCGGGCGGGCGTTGTTGGTGGTCACCGGCGCGTGCGCCATTCATTGCCGCTACTGCTTCCGCCGCCACTTTCCCTATGGCGATATTCCCGGCGGCAGGTCCCGCTGGGAGGCCGCGCTCGCGCACGTTGCCGCGGATCCTTCGATCAACGAGCTGATCCTCTCTGGCGGCGACCCGTTGACCCTGCCGGATGGCCAACTCGCTGAGCTGGCCGAGGCGTTCGCGGCCATTCCGCATCTGCGCCGCCTGCGCATCCACTCGCGCCTCCCCGTCGTGCTGCCCGCGCGGGTCGACGACGCGCTGATCTCCTGGTTCGCGCGCGGTCGGCTCGCGCCGGTGCTGGTGATCCACGCCAACCATGCCAACGAACTCGGCGACGAAGCCGCGGCCGCGTGCGCGCGCCTGCGTTCCGCTGGAGTGACGCTGCTCAATCAATCCGTGCTGCTCGCCGGCGTGAACGACGACGCCGAGGTGTTGGCGCAGCTCAGCGAACGGCTATTCGCCCTGGGTGTTCTGCCCTACTACCTGCATGCGCTCGATCGGGTGCGGGGGGCGGCGCATTTCGCAGTCGCGGATGCGCGCGCGCTGGCCATCGCAGGCGCCCTCGCTCAGCATCTTCCCGGGTATCTGGTGCCGCGATTGGTGCGCGAAGAGCCGGGAGCGACCGGCAAGACTCCGTTGGGGTGGATGCCGTCGGTCGCCGAATCGGCATAGTCCCTCCTTGCCCGGTGTGCGCCACGGCGATAGTGGGCTGACTCGGTCCTCGGAGATCACCGTGCGTCGAACGTTGCTGACGTGGTTCGTGCTCCTGGTCCTGCCCGCCGCGTTGTCGGCGAGCGAGGATTGGCCGATGCGTTGGCGCGTGTACGCCGACCAGCGAGCCGGCATCGCCTTCCGCTACCCGTACAGCTACTTCATCCCTGACCAGTACGTCGGTGAACTGGTTCGCGATCGCCGGTCCGAGGTGATGCTCGTCGAGCGCGTCATCGATGGCAAGAAGGTCCAGGTCGCGATGGAGACGCGCCGGCGCGGCGTCGATGTGCGCGTGTTCACCAGCGCGAGCGCCGATCTGCCTGCGGATCTCCAAGGCGCAGAACTCGGCGTGATCGGGTCCGCGCTCGCCGGCAAAGGTCGCGTCGGCGTGGTGTTCACCTGGAAGCCGTATGACTACTACGCTGCGGTCACCAAGCGACCGCACGCCGATCCCAAATGGGCGCCGCCTGGTGTGCAGGCTCAGATCGGCGAATGGGTCGGTGGTGGCCGCGACGGCGGGGCTTGCGCGTTGATCGTGCGTTCCGGCGACCGGGTCTCGGGACTGGTGCTGTCGGGCCTGGCCACGGCTGACGACAATCAGGACATCATCGACTCGTTCGAAGTCCTGGCCCTACCCAAGGGTTCCAAGGAGCGCATCACCTGGCGCGAGGGCCTGCTGAAACGCCAATTGGTGATCGGACCGAAGGGGGCCCCGGTCAAGGCGACGCCGGCCAAGGTCGGCTCATGGACGGATGCCTGGGAGGCCGAGACCCGTCATTACCACATCACCACGCAGGTCTCGCCGGCCCGGCTCATCGAATACGCGGCCTACCTCGAGGGTCTGTATGCTGTCTATCACTCCACCTACGACCCCGACAGCGTCCCGGCATTCAAGATGGAGATCCATGTCTTCGCCACCCAGAGCGACTTCGTGGCGGCTGCGGCGGACAACGGCATCAACGTCACGGCATCGACGGGCGGTTTCTTCGTCCCCAGCTTGATGTCGATCTTCGTCTTCCAGGAGATGCCATCGGGCTGGTCCAGCGACTTCACGGTCGAGAAGGTGCTCGCTCACGAGTGCTCCCACCAGTTCCTGCATTGCACCTGCAACGGCAGCAGCCACGTGCCGACCTGGATCAACGAGGGTCTCGCGGTGTACTTCGAGTCCGGCCTCTTCCGCAACGGGCGCTTCGAATTGCAGCCGCCGCGCAGCCGTATCGCGCTGCTCAAGACCCTCTACACCACCCGCAAAGCCACCTTGCGACCGCTCGCCAAGTACCTCGACCACTACGGGCCGATCGAGCCCGAGGAGTACGGTGAGGTCTACGCGATGACCCACTTCTGGATCTTCGGTGCCAAGGAGGGGCGCAAACGCTTCCGCCTGTTCTGGCAGGCGCTCAAGGACCAGGAGAACGGCACCGCTGCGTTCGAACGGATCTTCATGGCCGACATGATCAAGGCCCAGGGCGGGCGCGATCCGGCCCTCGCCAAGTGGCAGGAGATGCTGCTCACCTACGTCGTTCAACAGCTGAAGTGACCGGGCCATTGACAGGTAGGTCGACGCCATAGAGTTCCGCTCCCCGCTTGGGGCGCATCGGCTCACGCCGCTACGCTGCGAGGGGAGTGGGCCGGAAGGACGAAGAACCGGGCGCTTCTAGGGGTTGACAGACAGAGATGATCGCGCACACTGCGCGACCCTGCCGAGAGACGGAAACGCCTCCACCGACAGGGCAAGCACCCAACGAAGGGTTCCGGTCGCATCCCGCGCAAGCGAGATGCCGAGTGGAAATCGCCCTTCGAAAAGGTGCGGGACTTTGACAAATCAATAGCTGGAGCAACAAGAATACATCCGCCTGGTCCTTCGGGACCAGGAGGTGCTGGATTGGTACTTCTTTCGGGGAGTGTCATGAAGGCGCCACCGCTCCGAATGATCCGTTTCCTTACGGGTTGTTTGGAGAAGAATCACAAGCCAATCAATTATTCATTTATGAAGAGTTTGATCCTGGCTCAGAACGAACGCTGGCGGCGGGGTTTAGGCA
>JACDEC010000479.1 GCA_013816645.1 Planctomycetota bacterium | reverse complement strand
GCGGCATGGTGCCGGTGCGACGGCCACTCCGGACGGGCCCAACCGCTGACCGTCGAAGCATCCCTCGAGCTGCAGCTCGCCGAGCGCGGTCCGCTCACGCGCACGCTCGACGCAATCGCCGCGATCGGCGACGGGCGCGCCGATCAGGACGCCGCCCGTCACCTCGCCTGCGCCTGCCTGCGCCTGCTGCTGGGCGCGGCCGCGCAACCCGCCGAGGACCCGGGCGGCGCCGAAGCCAGCTGGCGACGGGTGCGCGATCACGTCATCGACCACTACCAGTCGCCGGTCACCCGCGCCGGCATGGCCAGCGCCTTCGCGATCAGCCCGAACTACCTGTCGCGCCTGTGCCGGATGCGCGCGGGGTGCTCGTTCATCGATTTCGTCAACGGCGTGCGGCTGGAGCGCGCCGCGGGCATGCTGCGCGCGATGGACGTGCCGGTCGGCGAGGTCGCGCGCGCCTGCGGGTTCAGCGACGCCGGCTACTTCATCCGCCGCTTCCGGCGCGCCTACGGCTGTACGCCGGGTGCCTTCCGGCGCACGCCGGGCTGAGCCCGACGAGCCGCGAGCCAGGCGGCGGATTGCGCGGCCAGCGCCGATGCTACAAGCCGACATGCGCGCCCTGTTCCTGCTGCTCGTCCTGTGCTGCGTTCCTTTCGCCCAGGGCGCCAACGCCGCCGACGGCGATCTCGCGATCAGCGCCTGCGACGAGGCCGGCGCGGCGATCGGCGAACCGGCGATCACCGCCGACGACGTCGAGACCGCGATCGTCTCGACCGCGGTGATCGGCGCGCGCCAGGAACGCTCGCTGCGCCTGACCATGACCCGGGTCGGTCGCGACAAGGCCCGCGAGTTCACCAAGCAGCGGCTGAAGCAGCCGATCGTGGTGGTCATCGCCGGCACCGTGGTCGCGACCCCGACGGTGGTCGACGTCTCCGGACCCGACTGGTTCCTGAGCTTCCCGTCCGAGCACGAGGAACTGGTCCAGCGCTTCGTCGCCAGGATCCGCGCGCGCTGAGGCTGTACGGCTGGCGGATCACCCGCGCTTGTCCGGGCGACCTCGCCGCGATCATCCCGGCATGTTCGAACTCGCCCTGCTGCTCGGCCCCGGCGGGGCGCTGCTGTGGTGCCTGTGGGAATGGCGGGCCCGGCGGCGCTTCCTCGAACGGCTCACCGGGAGTTCCTGCATGTTCTGCCGCGCGTCGTTCGCCGACGCGACCTCCGAGTACCTCGGCGGGGTCTCGCGCGCGCAGCGCCAGGGGCTCGACCGCTTCCAGCGCCGCTTCGCGCGCTACCAGGTGGTGTGCGGGGACTGCGGCGCCGTGAACATCTGCACCGTCGACGGCGTCGCCTTCCGTGCCTACCTGCCGCGCGAGGAGTGAGCGCTCAGCGCTCCTCGGCCTCGTCGACGATCTCGACTTCCTCGCTCTCCTCGAGCGCGACGTCGAGCATCTCGTCAACCGCCTCCTGGATGGTCTCGGTGATGGTGAAGCCGTTGGCGCGCAGTACCTGGATGATCTCGCTGTGTACGCTCATGGGTGACCCTTGTGCCCGGACCATAATGGTCCGGCTCATCCGGCCAGACTTGTGCAGGGCTGCTTGTTCACACCAGCCGAGCGCCGCGAGGATGACGTCCCCCGTCCCCCGCCTCCCGACCCCCGACCCCCGACCCCCGTCAGTCGTATTCGGTCTGCGCCCGGCCGCGGCGATCGTCGTCGTCCTCTTCCTCGTCGAGTTCGTCGAGGCTCTGCTGGCCGCTCCATTCCTCGACCAGCGACCAGTTCATCGAGAAGTGGCCATTGTAGATCAGCCGGCCGGGCAGGCGCGACAGGCAGCGCGCGAGGAAGTCGGCGGCCAGCCCGGCGTTGATCAGCCGGCGGCGGTTCTGGCGGAAGGTGGTATGGGCCCAGACCGGGTCTTCGAGGCCGATGCCGACGAACCAGCGGAAGAGCAGGTTGTACTCGAGCTCCTCGAGCAGCCGACGTTCGCTGGGCACGCCGTAGAGTGCCCAGATCAACAGGGCGCGCAGCAACTGCTCCGGCGGGATCGACGCGCGACCGCCGCGGGCGTAGATCTTGTCGAATCGCCCGGACAGCTCGGCCATCACCGAACCGACCGCGCCGCGCACCACCCGCAGGGGATGGCTGGCGGGGATCCGCTCCTCGGTGGTCACAAATGTGAACAACGACGTCTGTCGTTGGTCGGGTCCGCGCATGGCGACACGGTAGCAACGAGTCTGGCCAGGCCAGGGCCTTCCCCCCGCCGGCCCAAACCCGCGGCTTTGCCGGGGCATCGGTTTGGGAGTACGCTTCCTGGCCAATGGCTCCGACCGACGTCATCGCCTCGCCGAATCCGGCCCGCAAGGGCTCAGAGCACCCGACCGTGCTCTCCGGCCCGCGCGAGGGCGCCGTGCTGTCGCTGCCCGAGGTGCATTCGTCGCCGGAGGTCGTGGGCCACGTCGCCCACTACCGCCTCGTGCGCCTGCTCGGCACTGGCGGGATGGGCGCGGTGTGGGAGGCGGTGGACACCCGGCTCAACCGGCGGGTCGCGCTCAAACTGCTGCTCGAAGGCGCGTCGCCGGTGGCGCTGGCGCGCTTCCGCCAGGAGGCGCTGCACGCCGCCAAGCTCACCCACCCCGGCATCGTGCCGGTGCACGACGTCGGCGAGGACCGCGGCCGCCACTTCCTGGTCATGGCCCTGGTCGAGGGCACCACGCTGTCGGCGGCGCTGCGCGATCGGCAGTTCACCTACCGCCAGCAAGCCGCGCTGATCGAGCGCACCGCGCGCGCCGTGCACTACGCCCACGAGCAGGGCGTCATCCACCGCGACCTCAAGCCGGCCAACATCATGGTCGAGCCGACGCGGGGGTCGTCACAGTCGCGCACCACGCTCAACGCGCGGGGCGCGCCGCCGGCGCCCGACCTCGACGTCGGCGAGCCGCGGGTCATGGACTTCGGCCTGGCCAAGGACGTCGCCGGCGACCTGTTCCTGAGCCTGCCCGGCCAGGCGCTGGGCACGCCGGCGTACATGGCGCCCGAACAGGCCGCCGGCAACAGCATCGACGCCGGAGCGACCGCCGACGTCTACGGGCTGGGCGCGGTGCTCTACGAGATGCTCACGGGACGGCCACCGTTCACCGGCGAGACCGCGCTGCAGGTCATGCAGGCCGTGGTCGAGGACGAGCCGGCGCCGCCGACCTCGGTCGCCGCCAGCGTGCCGCGCGATCTCGAGACCATCTGCCTGCGCTGCCTGGCCAAGCTGCCGGCCAGGCG
>JACDEC010000478.1 GCA_013816645.1 Planctomycetota bacterium | reverse complement strand
CCCGCAAGGGAGCCTGAAGCCGGAAGCAGCGGGCGGAACCCGCAAGGTATGGCTGGGTGCTTATAGGACGCCGGGCATGAACGACTCACAAACGGAGCAAGACAGGAACCGCCGTATACGGAACCGTGCGTACGGTGGTGTGGGAGGACGGGGTCGCCCGTGAGGGCGGCCCCTCCTACCCGATCATCCCGCCGAGCGGCGGAACGCGCGCGGACTGCGTCCGACCAGGCGGCGGAACACGCGCGCGAAATAGACGGGATTGGGATAGCCGACCTGGGCGCCGATGTCGGCGACGTGCAGGCTGGTCGCCAGCAGCTGCTCGCGGGCCAGGGTGATGCGGTACTGCTCGAGCCACTTCAGCGGCGTGGTGCCGACCTCGGCCCGGAAACGGTGGGCGAACCGCGACAGCGACATGCCCGCGACTTCGGCAGCCTGTTCGAGGCGCATGGGCTGGGCGTGATGGCTGCGCATCCAGGCCAGCGCGCTCTGCATGCGTGGATCGAGGCGGCCTTCCGCTGAACCGGGATTGGCGGCGTCGCACCACAGCAGGAGCTGTTCGAGCAGCGCCATCGCCAGGGCCTCGCGTCGGCTGAGCGGACCGCGCCAGGCGTCGATCACGTCGTCGAACAGGCGACGCACCGTGGCGAGGATCGGCGGCGACGGCCGCAGCCGCAGGATGCCGGGCGACACCGGCGGCCACGCCAGCCAATCGTACCATTCACGACGCGGGAAGAAGTAGGCCCAGAGGTGGGTCCAGTGCTGGGTCTGGGGATCGTACCAGTAGTCGTGCGGGGCATCGGGCTTGAAGAGCAGGAGGTCGCCAGGGTCGGCGTTGAAGCGCTCTTCGCCGCGTCCGATGCGGCCGCGACCCTCGGTGGTGAGGTTGATGATCCAGGCATCCATGCCGTGCGGACGGTTGATCTCGCCGGGCGTCTGCGCGGTGATCACCGATCGACCGGCCAGGAACGACTCGTTGAACGAAGCCCGCGGTTGGCGTTTCATAGCAGGATCGTATCAGTATCCAGCAGGAGCTGGGCTTGTCCATGCTGGGCGAGGCCCTACAAAATCGCTCGTCCAACCGTCCTCGTCATCATCGCCCCGCCCTGCGCGGAGCACGATCAGTGCAGATCACAGGAGCATCATGAGCACACCCATCCGCTGGGGCATCCTCGGCACCGGCTCGATCGCCAAGCAGTTCGCCCGCGGTCTCGCCGCCATCGCCCAGGACGCGACCTTGGTCGCGGTCGGCTCGCGCACCGCCGCATCGGCGGACGCGTTCGCCAAGGAATTCGGCGCCAAGCGTGCGCACGCGACCTACGAAGCGCTGGCCCGCGACGCCGAGGTCGACGCCATCTACATCGCCACTCCGCATCCCATGCACCGCGACAACGCGCTGCTCTGCATCGACGCCGGCAAGGCCGTGCTCTGCGAGAAGCCGTTCACGGTCAACGCCGCCGAAGCCGAGGAGGTCATCGCCCGCGCCCGCGCCAAGGGCGTGTTCCTGATGGAAGCGATGTGGACGCGCTTCCTGCCCGCGATCGCCCAGACCCGCCAGTGGATCGCCGAAGGCGCGATCGGCGAGCCGCGCATGGTCACCGCGGATTTCGGTTTCCGCGCTGGCTTCGACCCCAAGTCGCGGCTGTTCGCTCCGGCCCTCGCCGGCGGCGCGCTGCTCGACGTCGGCGTCTACACCATCGCCCTGGCGAGCATGGTCTTCGGCCCGCAGCCGACCGCGATCTCGGCCCACGCCCACCTCGGCGAATCCGGCGTCGACGAGCAGACCGCGGTGACCTTGGCGTACGCCGGCGGCCGGTTGGCTTCGCTGACCTGCGCGGTGCGCACCAACACCCCCCAGGCCGCGCGCATCGACGGAACCGAGGGATCGATCGAGATCCCCGGCTTCTGGCACACCCAGAAGGCCATCCTGCACGCGGGCGGCAAGGACACCGTCGCCGAGAAGCCGTTCATCGGCAACGGCTACAGCCACCAGGCGATCGAGGTCGCCGCCTGCCTGCGCGCCAAGCGCACCGAGAGCGCGGTCATCCCGTGGTCGGAATCGATCGCGATCATGCGCATCATGGACGACGTCCGCCGCCACATCGGCCTGCGCTACCCCTTCGAAAACGCCGCCAAGGCCCAGGGAAAGTAACCCAATGACCACGCTCCCCACCGGCCGCATCGTCGGCATCGCCCAACCCATCTCGCGCGCCGTGCTCGGCACGATGATCGTCAATACCGATCGCCAGGCCGAGAGCGACGCGCTGCTCGACGACGCCCTCGCGCGCGGCATCAACGCGCTCGACTGCGCGCACATCTACGGTGGCGGCGCCAGCGAGGCCGGGGTCGGCGCCTGGATGAAGGCGCGCGGCAATCGCGAGCGCGTGGTGATCCTGACCAAGGGCAGCCATCCCTACGACGGCAAGCAGCGCGTGACGCCGGAGTGCATGCAGGCCGATCTCGCCGATTCGCTCAAGCGCCTGCAGACCGGCTACGTCGACGGCTGGATGTTCCACCGCGACGATCCCAAGGTCCCGGTCGGCCCGCTGGTCGAGACCGCGAACGCGTTGATCAAGCAGGGCAAGGTGCGCTCGTTCGGCGCCTCGAACTGGTCGACCAAGCGCATCGGGGAGTACAACGACTACGCGCGCGACCGCGGCCTGGTCGGCTTCAGCGCCTCGAGCGTGAACTTCGGCCTGGCCGAGCAGTTCAAGGAGATGTGGGATGGCTGCATCTCGCTCGCCGGCGTCCAGGGCGAGCGCGACCGCGCCTGGTACGCGCAGCAGGGCATCCCGGTGTTCGCCTTCTCGAGCATGGGCCGCGGGTTCTTCTCCGGCCGCGCCAAGCGCGCGCACATGCAGGATCGCGGCGACATGGACGAGGCCGGCGTGCGCGCGTTCTTCCATGAACCAAACTTCAAGCGCCTGGATCGCGTCGAGATCCTGGCCAAGGAGAAGGGATTGAGCGTGCCGCAGATCGCCCTGGGTTGGCTGATGAGCCATCCGCTCGGCGCCTTCGCCCTGGTCGGCGCCGCCAACCGCGCCGAGATCGAGGACACCGTCAAGGGCCTCAACGTGCGCCTGACTCCCGAGGAGTGCGCGTGGCTCGATCTGCGCAGCGAGAGCTGCGCCAAATCCGCACGCTAGCCCATGCCGACCGTCCCCACCGGCCGCGTCGCCGGCATCGCCAAACCAATCTCGCGCGTCGCGCTCGGCACCATGATCGTCAGCTCCGATCGCCAGGGCGAGAGCGATCGCCTGCTCGATGACGCGCTGG
>JACDEC010000061.1 GCA_013816645.1 Planctomycetota bacterium | reverse complement strand
GCCCAATCGCATACCACGATAGGCGTCCGCAACGTATCCCCCCGTGAAGTTGGCTCCCCGGCCAGCAAGCGCCAGACCTGGCTTGGCGGCAGGCAGCAAGGCGAGCGTGGTCACGAAATTCTGTCCCGCACCAGCACTGTCACCGTTAGCGAAAGACTGCACAGTATCGTAGCCAGACTTTGTCGCGAATCCCAATCCCGCAGCGCTTCCCGTCCATGCAAGAGCCGTCGTCACAGTTGGGGCATTCAGGAGAAGCGTGGTCGGAACCGCAGCTGCCGCAGGAAGAGCCTGAATAACCGTTCCTCCCGTCGCAAGAACGACCGCAGTCGCTCCAGCCGCCCCACTGACATTCCCAAGGCCGCGGGAAGCACCCCAGACGAATCCATTCCAGTCGCCTTCCTGAGCCTTGGCGGCGATCACCTTGTTTGCATCGGCATGGAGGGCGTCAATCAATCCGAACGTAAGGCCATCCGCAGCTACGATCCGGTAGTTAAGCCAAGTACTTCTCGCTTCCTCAACGCTCCCCCCGAAGCCGCCCTGGTAGAACGTACCTGAAGCCATCTGCTTGATGGACTGCTGTACCGCTGCCGCAGGGAACTGCTCGTAGGCGAGATGGACGTCTCGCGCCATGGCACTCAGGCCCTGGATATTGAAGTTATTGTGTCCAGCGAGATTTATGCGGGAATGGCTGAAATCTGCGGTGATTCCATCGCTTGACGTAGCGATTGGAGCGCGGCCCAGGACATTGCCACTTGGGTCATCGAAGACCCAATAGACCAGTCCGCCATCAGCCTCAACCCAATCAAGACCCGACGGGTCGGCTCGATTCACCGGATCCCCTCCACAATAGGCGTACCAGTTATTCCCCGCCTGTGCCGGATCGCTCTGCGTGAATCGCCCAACCCCCGGCTGGTAGTACCGGGTCTGGGTCTTGTACATCCCCTCCGCCCCGCCATCGAACCACATGCCGCGATACCGCGGCCCAGCCGAAACCGCGCCCGCCGCCTGGTAGACTCCCGTAACACGCACTCGCTCGGTGCCGACGCCGTGGGCGTCATAGCTCATCATGCGCAGCTTCCGGTACAGCCCGACCTCCGGATCCTGCGGATCGCTCACCAGGCCGACCAGGCCGGTCACGTTGCCGAAGAGATCCTGGCTGTAGCTGAGCGTGTTCCCGCCGCTGCCCTCGGCGAGCGGGACGTTGCCGTGCCGCAGGTAGCGCGTGCTGAAAGCACCGATCCTCCGGCTGACCAGCCCGGCTTCATCATAGGTGAATGCGGTGACGGTTCCGCCGACGGTGGTGCTCGCGCGACGCCAGCTGTCGACGACATAGGCGTGGAGGCTGGTGATCCCACCAACCTCTGCGCTGGTCATGCGGTCGAGTTCGTCGTAGACGTAGTGAGCCAGCTCCGGGGCTTCCGATCCGACCGTACGCGAGCGATCGGTGACCTGACCCTGCGGGTTGTAGGTGTACTCGGTGCGCACCGGCTGCACGCCGCTCAGCGTGCTGGTCTCGTCCTCGGCCAGCAGCTGGTTGAACAAGTTGAAGTCGCTGTGGCGCACCCGCCGTTCAGCGCTGGTCTGCCAGGTCAGGTCGTCGAACGTCGCTGACGCTGCGCCGCCCACCGCGGTGGCTTCGAGCGCGAGGTCAGGCAGATCCTGCGCCGAGCCGATCCCCGGGCAGGGAACGTCGAGCCGGGTGCCATCGTCGAGCGTCAGCGTCAGGCGTTCGTCCGGCCACAGCGTCAGGCAAACCGTGGTGCCGATGCCGACGTCCGCGACCGGTAGGCTGACGGCCAGGTCGGTGGTGACCCCGGCCACGACGCGCTGCACGAGCAGCTGGCCACGCTCGACGCCAGAGAACTCCCCAGGCATCGGCGGCAGCCGCTGCCAGCCCGCGCGATAGGCAACGCTGGCGGCGTCCAGGCGCACCCCGGCCCAGGCGCTCTGCGCCGCTGCGGGCAGCGTAGGCAACACCCTCACCGTGATCCGTGGGCAGGCGACCTGCGGCGGGGCCACCGGGCTGAACGTCGCGCGGGGGTCGGCGCCGCTCGCAACCAGCGCTCCGCCGGTCGCGACCCAGGTGCCAACCTGAGCCACGATCTCGCTGGGGATCGCCTCGTCCGCAAAGCTGAGCGCCTGCAGCTGCGGCGCCGGGAAACGCACCACCCATGCACGGTTGTCGCTGGCATCGTAGGCATACTGGGTCATCGCGGCCGCGCCGCCGCCCTGCCGCTCCTCGAGGTACAGGCGTCCGGCGGCGTCGTAGGCGAAGGTCGTCTTTCCGTCCGGATCCGTCATCTCGATGATGCGGCCCTGGCCGTCGCGCTTGGCGCTGAACCCCTCGATGGCACCGCCGATCGCCTGATCCATGCTCGTGAGCTGCCCGGCAGCGTCATAGCCGAACGTCCGCACCACACCGTTGGGCAACGATGCGGTCTGCACCCGGCCGCTGGCGTCGTAGGTGAACGTCGCCATGCCGACGGTCGGATCGGCCAGTTGCCAAAGCCGACCGAGCGAGTCGTAGTCCCGGGTCACGTCGCCCGCGGTGAGCAGCTTGCCGGCACCGTCATAGGTGTAGGCCAGCGCGTCCTGGCCGGGCAGATGCAGTTCCGCCAGGCGACCGCGACGGTCCTTTACCCGTACCTCCTCCGTCGCGGAGAAGCTGCGGCGGGTGATCTCGCCACCGGAAGCCGGGAGCTCGTGGCTGATGCTCACCGTCGCGCCGGTGGACTCGTAGCGCTTCGAGCTCAACGCGCCGACGCCATCATACGCGTTGGTTACGGTGCGCTGCGCCCGGTCGGTGTGCGTATGCACCGCTCCCGAGGGCCAGTAGGTGAACGATTCGAAGGTGTTGTCGCGATAGGTGATCTCCCTGACTTCATTCAGGTCGTTGAATGCATAGTGCATGCCGCCACCGCGGTTGTCCGACACGTCGACGATCCGACCGCGGTCGTCGGGCGTGAATGTCGTCACCTTGCCGGACGATTCGCTCACCGTGAGCAATTGCCGCGTCATCGGATTATAGCCGAGGGTGCGCGTGATCGCACCGTCGCTGTCGTCCAGCAGCAGACCCAGGCAGTCGTACCGCGCTGTCCGTGGGCTGCGACCGCTGGTCGTGACCTCCTCGGCCTGGCCCAGAGCGTTGTAGACGTACTGGGTGGTCACCCCGCCGTGCGCAACGCTCTTGGGCGATCCTGCCGGCCAGTAGGTCCAGGTGGTGGTCACCCCGCTGGTCGTGCGCGTGTGCAGGCGGCCATCGTCGTAGAACGTCTGCACGGTGGGCAGATCGGCGCCGTCGGTGTAACGCTTCACGTTGCCGTTGGCGTCCCTCTCAAGCACTGCCTGGATGGTGGCGCTCGCGCCGCTCACCCCGCCGTTGTCCGTGGCGCTGTTGACCTCGCCCACCGGCGAGATGACGGGAGTCAGCTTGCGCTTGCGCGGATCGGTCACGGCGGCGGGGATGCCCCAGATTGGATTGTAGTCGATGGTCGAACGCGGGTCGTTCACTCCGGCGCCGCCATTCGGGTCGCGCTGCTGCGTCGTCGCCGAGGTGCGGAGGTGGACCGGGTTGCGCAGGCGGGTGACGAGGCCGCGACCGGTGGTCTTCGCCGTGTGCAGCGAACCATCGTCATACCGCTCGATCGTCGTCTCCGCCACCATCTCGAATGCTCCCCCGGGGATCGCCGGCCCGCGTCCAATCACGGTCGAGGCGATGTAGCCGCGCGGGTCGAGCGTCGTCGTCGTCACGATCCCGGGGGTGACATCCGACGTGCCGGTGATCGACCAGGACGCCTGGGAATTCGTTGCCGGACCCTGGACCGTGGCAGTGCGTTTGCCAAACACGTCGGTCCGCCCCTGGGTCACGCCATTGGCGGTGTAATCGAAGCGCTCGGGAGCTCCAAACTGCGGCTGCACGGTGACGATCTCGCCGTTGGCATCCGGTTCGGTCCGCACCCAGCCGCCAGCCGGGTTGATGGTGAGCACGACTTCGCCGCGCGGGCTGTAGCGCATCGTCGCCACCCGGTTTTCAGGATCGGTCGTCGTCAGCACCCAGCCGAGACCGTTATAGGCGGTTTTGGCGGTGACCGTTCTGATCGGAGTGGCGGGGCCGGTCGCGTCGATGTCCTTGCCGAAGGGAGCGCGCACCTCGGTAACGCGGCCGACGAGGTCGCGCGCGGTCACCTCGGTGACCTTGCCGCGCGGGTCGGTGACCGTGGTCGACCACCCGTAGACGGGGTCGTAGGCGTAGGTGGTAGTGCACCACACCGGCCCCGGGGCGCCATCGACCAGTGTGCGCGGAACGCTCGACACGCGCAGCCGGCCAGCGAGGTCGGTCTCGGTGCGGGCGATCTCCACGCCACCTATGCCGCCAATGCCGCCCACCGTCTGCACGGCGACGATGCGATCGAGCGCCCCGTTCGCACTGTAGGTCGTCGCCAGTTCGGCCTGACCCGAAGCGGTCAGGCTGGTGACGCGGCCGAGCACGTCGTAGCGGTAGGCTGTGGTCAACCCTTCCACGTCCGTCCGCGTGAGCAGGTTCCCCATCGGATCGTGGACGAGCATTTCCGGCGTGGCGATGCCGGGATGAGTGATCTGGGACAGCCGCGATTGGCCATCGTACTCGTAGGTGGTGGTCAGCCGCGCTTCCACGTCGGTCACGGTCCGCAGCATGCCGTCCTCACGCCACGTGCGTGCGGACGACCGCGTCGGCGATCCAGGAGCGGTGTCGAGCTGCGACTGACCCCACGCAGTGTGATTGGCATAGGTCCACTGCTCATGCCGCGCGTCGGTCATGCCGGCCAGGAAGCCGTTGGCATTGTACTGATAGGCGGTGGTCACCCCGGCCGGATCGGTCATGCGCTCGACCAGGCCGCGTTTCGCCCGGTCGTTGACGTACTCATAGGTCGTGACCAGGTCGCGGGTGGCCTGCGAACCATCGATGCCAGCCACCGCCAGGACGCGGACCTCGCTGAGCAGATTGGCTTGGCGGATGGTCGGATCCTGATCGCGCAGGTCGGTGTAGACCCGAGTGGTGACCTGCTGGTGATCCACGGCATCGTAGACCACGTCCTTGGTCACATTTCCGAGCCGATCGAAGAACTGCTCGCGGCGCTGGCGCATGTCCGACGGCACGCTGGTCGGGGTGCCCGGGCCGATCCAGCTGATGATGTGCGGCAGCCCCTCGACCAAGTCGAGCGTGGCGCGATGCCGGATGTCGGCGGCATCGCGGTAGTCGAGCGTGGCGGTTCCGCTGAAGGAGATGGCTCCGCTGCTGTCGTAGATCGTCCTGCCGCCGAGCTGGTCGGTCACTGTCAGCTTGGTGGCCCCCGCCGCATATTGGATCGTGGTGGCGAACTGCGGCGCCTCCTGGCAGGTGACGCTGAGCACGCGGTGGGTGGCGTCGTAGAGGATCGTCGAAGTCAACCGGCTGGAGCCGTGAGAGAATTGCCCGAGTTCGGCGCTCAGGCGGAAGATGGCGGCGCTGGCCAACCGCCCCTGTCCGTCATAGGTGAAGTCCCATCGACCCGAACGGGAGTCAGCGATTGAGCGGAGGAACCCGCCATCACCGCTGCCCACGTCGGCCATGGCTAAGGCCACGCTGCGGCCGCGGGTGTCGGCGGCGCTGATGGCATGGCCGCTATCCGGATCGCGCTCGATCGTGATCTCGTCGCCGCGCAGGGTGCAGAGGCGCACCAACCAGCCGTCGGCGTTGCAATAATGCAGACGGTTGTCGTGGCGGTTGATGCGGAAGCGCTCTCCCGATTTCCAGTCGGCGTCGACCCGGCCATCCTTCTCCTGATCAAGGCGATCGGTGATGTCGATCGCGGGATGTCCGCCAGCCACGGCGTCGATGTGCCGGCCCATGGCGATCGTCTCGCTGGTTACATCGACGAGGTAGCCGCCATCATACCGGAGGTCGTAGTTCGTGCGCCATCCGTGGCCATATCCGACATCAAGGTAGCTCTTGGCATTGTAGTACAGGACGACGTCCGGACCCAGGGTCGGAGTGGCGAACGCCTTGATCGGGAAGGCGAGGAACAAGTTGCCGGATGCGAGGGTCACCGTGCCGTGGCCCCCAAGGACCGACGTGCTTGCCTGAATGCCGGAGGGTGGCCCGAGGTCGGTCCGGTGGACGACCGCGTACAGGGACGCTCCAGGGACCGTGAACACGCATTCGTCGCTGCGACCATCGCTGATCGCCTGCCAGCCGTCGGTGAGGTCGAGCTGGGCGCTGATGTTTCCCCAGCTGTCGACCGGGAACACCGTGGTCCAATTCCTCGTCGCGCTCAACGACCCGGCCGAGAACATGTTCGCGTTGGTCATCCAATTGTAGAGATTCATCCGGGTGTGGGCTCTGGTCATCTGGACCGGCGCCGGGGTGCCGGCGCCATACCGGGTGACCATGATTCCGCCGGCTGTCCAGCGCAACATGCCGTCGATGACGCTGAACGGGTTGGTGGCGGCCGGATCACCGTCAATCACATAGGTGCGGCCGCTCGCTATCGGGTTGGAGGCGAGCACGCTCGAGTCGCCAAGCGCGAGCACTGGCACGCCATTGATCCGGAAGGCCTCGGCCCCGCCGGCGCGGAACCAAGCGGAATTCCCGATGGTGGTCCATTGGGTCGATGGGCCAAAGATCGCAGTGCTGCTGATCTTGACCCAGGCCCCCGAGCCGGACGCGAGCGGCGACAGGAGCGGAGTCACCACGATGTCCCCGCCAACAGTGACCAGCACTGGATCGGTCTCGGGAATGATCTTCCGCTCGGTGATCAGCCAGGTTCCCAGTTGCTGCTGGGAGGTCGTCGTGCCGGTGACCTGGCCATTCGCCTTGGTGGTCGTGACCGTGGTCACGACCAACGTCTTGGTCTGGCTCACATACGCGGCGCTCGTTGTGCCGCCGGATATTCCAGCGGCGCTCTTGGTCGTGTACGAACCGTTTTGGATGGTCGTGTTCTGTGTCTGGTTGTGGGCGGTGGCGGCTTGCTGTTGCACGAGCAAGGCTGCGTCGAAATCCCGCTGATTGGCGAAGTATTCTGTGAACGAGGACTCCCTGCCGTTGATGATCAGCCCCGAGGTGCGGATCGACACCAGTGCGCTATTGGGCTCGATCGTCGCCACCTTGGTGTCGATGCTGGGAGCCACGCCGCGCAGCACGACGTCGACTTCGCCGTCTTCGTCCAGGTCAGCGTTCACATTGATCAGGTACAGGTTGGGCACCCCGGACATGGATGCCTTCTGAAACGGCATCCACGGGCCGCCGTAATAGATGAGTCGGCGCTGGAACGGCTGGAGGCCGTCGGCGCTGAGGGCGCTCAGTGGCAGGTCGTCGATTGAGAGCGTCTTGTTCGTGTAGACCTGACCGAAGTATTCCTCACGCATCTGATAGCTCGACGTGAACGTCAGCAGCGACAACAGCTTGGCGTCGGGGAGGTAGAAGTGCGGCTGCAGCGTGACTTCGACCTCGGCATTGGTGTATGATTGGAGCAACGGCGCCGGGGACTGCGGATATTGGGTGAAGGTAGGGGTGGCCTTCATCGGCGCGTAGTCCGCGTTGTTGAGGCTCGGCCCGAGGTATACCGGATACGATTGCGGATCGAGCGTTTGCGGAGCGGTGATCAGCAGGCCGACCTGGTGGACGGGACTCAGGTGCGGTAGCCCGCCACTGACCTGGATGCGCGGCGCGATGCCGCCGCCAGGAGGGAGTGGGCCACGCTGGAATGCCTTGACCGTCCAGGTCAGCGGCAGTGGGCGCATGCCCGAGTCCCGGGGGGTCGTGAAGCTGATCAGGCGCGAGCCCGTCGCCTCCTGCCCCGTGCGCTGCTGTTTCATGCTCCCAGCAGTAAACGTCGCCGGTGAGATCGTTGCCCCACTGCCAACGGAGAGATCGAACTCCAGTCCCGGGACGAACGGCCGAACGAAGACGACGCCATTTCCCGACAAGTTGGAACTGGGCGGCCCCATCGATGAAATCAGCGGAAGGCCGGTGAGCAGCCGATCATCGGGTTGGATGATCTCGAACCCGGTGATCGGCTTCGCCGCGATGATCGGCCCCCCGTCGCCCAGGCGGGCGAGCAGCAAGGGCAGCCCGCGCTCAAGCGGCTTCACGGTCATGGTCGCCGTGCCCGCATACGAGGTGATGTCGGTGACCGTTAACTCGGTCGGGTCGGCAGCGACGAAGTTCACCGCCGTGAGCGCTGTGGCCGGTAGGACCGTTGCCGTGAACGACCGCGCATAGGTCACCTCGCTGGCGAACAACTCGGCGGCGAACGGCACCGACACGACGTCCACGGACAGTGACCCGAGTTCGCTGCCGTTCTCAGTCCGGGCGGTGAGCGTGACCAAGCCCGGATTGGGGAAATGCTGCGCCAACCTGCTGCCGGCTGCGACCGGACAGCTGCCACCCGGAGCGGCGTCCAGGCTCCACACCGTCGTGGCGCTGGTGCAGGTGAGCAGCAGCGAATCACCGACGCGGATCGCGATCTGATCGGTCGCAGCATGCTTCCCAGCGAGATCGGTGGCCTGCCAGGAGACGGTCTGACTGACGGTGCGTTCCCCGTCGGCGCCACGGACGTGCGCAGTGATGGTCGCGGGGCGGTCGTTGGGCAACGGCACATCGGCGTAGGCGAGATGGCCGCCGGCGATCACCACCCCGTTCGCGATCGCGCCGTCGATGTCCACCGAGATCGCCGTGCCGACGGTCGGGGCGCGCACTTCGAAGCAGTAGGGCGACGTCGTCGAGACGCTGTCCCCGGGATTCACCGGGCTGACGTCATCGGGGCCGACGATGACGAACGTGGCGCTGGCGACCGGCGAGACGCGCTGGGTCGGCAACCCTGCATCGCGTACGGTGACGGCTTTGATCATCGCGCTGGCGCTGATCAGCACTGGACCAGTTGCGAGCTGACCGACACCGGGACCCGGATCCGCCGGTGACGACCCGACCGTATACCAGACCGCTGCACCTGGGGGTTTCCCGGTCAGCATGACCGCCGTCGGGTTGACGTACACGCCGCCAGCAGGGGCGATGGTCGGGGCTGCGACCTCGTCGTCGACGATAGTCATGACGTGGACGGGGATCCCCAAGATGGCCCCGCTGGGATTGGACAGCGTCACGCTCAGCGTCTGTTCGCCCTCGTACACCTGGGTGTCGAGCAGGCGGATCGTCAGCGTCGCAGCCGTCTCGCCGGCCGGGATCACCAGGCGGCTCTCATAGGCGTCGACCGCGAAGCGGACATCACGCACGGCCGTACCGCCGATCTGGTAATCCACGCCAACATCGACGCTTGCCACCCGGTCGAGCTGGATGCCGATGACCTGGGTTCCGCCTCTTTCGGAAACATTGGAGCTCGCGTTCGCGAAGCCGACCAGCGGTGCGGGCGGTGCGGCATCATCGTCGATGATCGTGCAGGTATGGACGGTGTTCTCGCCCAAGGTGGCGTTCAGCGGCAGGAGCAGGGTCAGCACCACACTCTCGTTCCCTTCGATCAACCCATCATCGACCGCCGTGATGGTGATGCTCTTGCTGGTCTGCCCGGGAGCGAAGGTCATGGAGCCGGGGGGAACGACGGTAAAGTCGGCGCCATTGCCGGCGCTGCCGGCGAGCATGAACGGCACCAGCACCGGCGCGGGCGAGGAGCTGCTGAGCGACACGACGATGACCGAGACCCCGCCTGCTTCCGTGATGGAGGCCGTGGCTGGCGCGATGGTCACGGTACGCATCGCATCGTTGTCGGTGATCGTACAGAGGTGGACGGTGGACGCGCCGGGGATCGCGTTGATCAGCGCACCCATCGTCACCACCGCGGTTTCGTCCCCTTCGATCGACGGGTCATCGAGCGCCGTGATGGTGATGCTCTTGCTGGTCTCGCCGGCGGCGAAGACCAGGAGGCTGGCCGGCGCGATCATATAGTCGCTCCCGGCCGTCGCGCTTCCGGAGAGCGCATAGGGCACCGTCACCGGCACCAGCGTGGCGCTGCTGAGCGTCACGGTGATGACCGACGTGCCCGCGGTCTCGGAGATCGTCGCCGATGCGGGCGAGAAGCTCACCGTCGGCGCGGTATCGTCATCAACGATGGTGCAGACATGCGCGGTGATCGCGCCGAGCGTGGCGTTGGTCGGCGCGCCCAGCGTCAGCACCAGGGTCTCGTCGGCTTCGTCGAGCGCATCCTGGACGGCGGTGATGGTGAGCATGCGGACGGTTTCGCCCGGGGCGAAGACCAGCGGGCTGGCCTCAGCGATGGTGTAGTCGTCGCCCGCACCACTCGCGCTGCCGGTGACGGTGACGGGCACGCTGATCGGCAACGCCGAAGGCGCATCGAGCGACACAGTGATCTGCGACACACCCGCGGCCTCGGCCACCAGCGACTGGGCGGGTGTAACGCCCACCGACGGCGGCGCATCGTTGTCGCCGATCGTGCAGGTGTGCGCGACGATCGCGCCCAGACTGGCGTTGCTCGGCGCACCGAGCGTCACCACCACAGTCTCGTCGGCCTCGTCGAGGGCGTCGTCGACCACGCTGATCGTGATCAGGCGCTGAGTCTCGCCGGGCGCGAACACCAGGGGACTGACCGGGCTCGCGGTGTAATCGCCTGGCGCGCTAGCGGTCCCGGCGATGCCGAACGGCACGCTGACCGGCCAC
>JACDEC010000477.1 GCA_013816645.1 Planctomycetota bacterium | reverse complement strand
GTCGGATGCAAGGCGCGCGAATCGCGGCGATAGCAGCGCTATCGCAAGATTCGCGCAACGCCGCAGACGGCCGCCGCGGCCAAGACAAATGGAAGATATTTCTGATACAGGACACTAGGGTGCGGACGCGCCGCCCATGCTGTGCACGATGCTCCATTCCACCGGCGAGCACTGCTGGAGGTCGCCGCGATCGAGCCGCATCGGCTCGTGCAAACTGATGCACAGGTTTCCGGCGAGTCGCACGCGATCGCTGCGGTTGGTGCTCGACCCGTGCAGGGTGTGGGGATGCATGAACAGCACCGAACCAGCAGCGCCGATCGCTTCGATCACCGGCAGGTGCGCGGCGCTGGCGATCGCCGCCAGGCTGAGCGCAGCGCTGGCGATCCCGGCCGGCTCGTGGCTGGCGAGCAGGCGCGAGACCACCCGGTGCGAGCCGACCCGGATCGCGGTGCCGCCGCCCTCGGGGGCGATGTCGCTCCACAGTTCGACGGCGATCAGTCCCTGCTCGCGCGAGTCGACGTGGTGGTGGAAATGATTGCCGTCGACGTGCATGACCGCTGGCCGCCAGGCCGGGGCAGTCGGCTGGGGAAAGCGGATCGGCATGTAGCCGAGGAAGTCGTCGGGCATGACGAAGCGGCCGGGACCGCAGAGGTCGGCGAGGATGCCGCGGTAGCGGTCTGTGAACCGCTGGCCGACCTGCGCCGCGCGCGGCGAATCCTTGAGCAGGTACCCGTTGCCGTGGTCCCAACGTTCGGGATGCGCTGGGGTATCGCCGAGCGCGGCGATGATCTGGGGCTGCACGGCCGCGACCACTGCGCTGGGGATGAGACCCGGGACCGCCAGGTAGCCATCGCGCACGAACGCATCCACCTCGGCGTTGGTGAGCGTGCTGGGCGGCAAGCCGGAATAGGGAAGCACGGCACTCCTCGCAGGTGGGGCTACTGTTCGCGTATCGCCCGATTGAAGGTGGTCAGCATGGTCGCCACCTCGCTCTTGCCATCTGCGCTGGCCTTGTCCGCCATCAGCGACGAGATGGTGGCCAGGTAGGTCTTCTCGTTCAGCGTGGGTGCCCTGCGCTTGCCGCCCATCGAGTACGCGGCTTCGAAGGCCTGGTGGTGGTAGCGCTCGACCAATCCGTCGTAGTAGGTCGCGTGGTCGCGGTAATTCGGGAAGTCCTGGACCACCTGGTGCATCTCGCTCCTGACCTGCGCGTCATCCGTCGACTTGTTGGCCAGCTTGATGGTCAGCGAGATGATCAGGCTGAGGGCTAATCCGCCGGCCCACCACATCCAGGCATGGCCGCTGCCGCCCGACGTTCTGCGCACCTTGCGGACCGTGCGCGCGGTGCGCTGAGCGGGCCGGGTCCGGCGGACGGTGCGGGTACGTGCGGTCGGTGGCATGAAGGTCCCGGGAGAATGGATGCAGCGGTTGGCGCGAGGTGCGGTGTCGTTCTGCGCATACGG
Source organism: Planctomycetota bacterium (assembly GCA_013816645.1). Lineage (GTDB taxonomy): Bacteria > Planctomycetota > UBA11346 > UBA11346 > UBA11346 > JACDEC01. The sequence goes on along the minus strand of JACDEC010000477.1, from coordinate 1,814 downwards.
TGTATCCGCGGAGCGGATCCAGCAATGCCCGTTCCCAGCGTCGCCGGGGCAGCAAACAGCGTGCAGACCGCTCGGTGCGATGCGTATGCCCGCCTGAACGCCTGGACCCGGTATCGCCCGCGGGTCGGCAGAAATGTGGCAGTCCTCGGCCATCCCGGGTATTCATGCCGCGTGCAAACTTGATCGCGACCGCGGTCGCCTCGATGCTGTGGCCGGAGCACCGCATGCCCTCGACCCGCAAGCCCTCGCCCGCCTGGTACGCCCTGCGCCGGACCCTGCCGCCGTGGCGCTTCGACGAGACCTTCGCCGAGCTGGCCAAGCTGCTGCCGCGCTACCGCGTCGATGAACTGATCGTCAAGGTCGACACCGAGGAGTTCACCCACGGCCAGCCGCCGCTGGCGTGGGTGCGGAAGTACCAGGACAAGCTCTTCGCGATCAAGAAGGAGTTGGGCCGGCTCGGCATCGTCTACTCGCTCAATCCCTGGATCACCGTCGGCCACGCCGACCGCGGTCGAGATTCGCGCGTCGACCTGCCGGGCCTGCGCACGGTGGTCGGCCACGACGGCATCGAGTGCACGAGCTGCGCCTGCCCGCTTTCGCCGGTGTGGCGCGAGCACATCGACGCGGTGTGGACGCTGTATGCGCAGACCGCCCCGCGCGTGCTGTGGATCGAGGACGACATCCGCACCTTCAACCACGCTCCGGTGTCGTTCGGCTGCTTCTGCCCGCTGCACCTCGCGCGCTTTGCGAAGCGGGTCGGCGAGAGCGTCGACCGCGAACGACTGGTCGCCGCGCTGTTCCAGCCGGGGACGCCGCACCCGTGGCGGTCGCAGTGGCTCGACCAGCAGCACGAGGTCATGACCGAGACCGCGGGCTTCCTCGCCGAGGTCGTGCACCGCACCGCGCCCGCCACCGCGCTCGGGCTGATGTCGAGCGGGCCCGGCGCGCACTGCATGGAAGGTCGGCGCTGGAAGCCGTTCGCGGCGGCATTCGCCGATGGCCGGCCGCTCTACAGCCGGCCGCCGATGGGCAACTACAACGAGGGATCGCTGCGCGGCTTCTACTATTCGCACGACAGCATCAAGGCGACCAGGCACTGCATGCCGGCGGGCACCATCGAGCAGACCGAAGTCGAGAACGTGCCGTTCACCCGCTATTCCAAGAGCGCGGTATTCACCTTCCTGGAGATGGCGATCTCGTTCGCCTACGGCAGCCACGGCGTGACCATGAACTTCTACGACCACTGCGGCACGCCGATGGCGAGCGAACCCGCGTTCGGCGAACTGATGCGCGCGCGCAAGCCGTTCCTCGAAGGCCTGGCGCGCGTCGCCCAGCTGCCAGGCTGCTATCGCGGGGTGCGCCTGCTCCACGACGAAGCCGCCAGCGCCCGGAAGCGGCTCGCGCCCGGGTCCAGCTGGTGGCACCTGATCTCGTCGAACGGCGCGCTGATGGAGAACCTCGAAACGCACGGCATCCCGACGACCTACGAGGCGTCGACGGTGACTGCGGCGACCGGCCAGATCATCCGCGGCAGCAGCGACGCGGAGATCGGCGCGCTGCTCGCGGGCGGTCTGCTGCTCGACGCCACCGCGGCGATGATCCTGCACGAGCGCGGCTTCGGCCCCGACATCGGCTTGAGCGCGATCGCCGCCCCGGTCCATCTCGACAGCCTGGGCGCGTTCTCCGCCGAGGAGTTGATCGATCCCGAGTTCGGCGGCGCGCCGCGCAAGTACCTCACGCTGACCACGCCGTCGCTGGGCGGCCGGCCCTCGCTGAGCGTGCTGACCCTGGCGCGCGGCGCCCGGGTGATCAGC
>JACDEC010000476.1 GCA_013816645.1 Planctomycetota bacterium | reverse complement strand
ACCGTCGCCCAGCTGCTGGTCGCCGATCCGCCGGCGGTGGCGCAATCCGCGCGCTTCTCCGAGGTCGCGCGCGCCTTCCTCGGCAGCCGCCACAACCACCTGTTCGTCACCGACAGCGGCGGCCGCCTGGTCGGCGCCATCGTATTGCACGACATCAAGCCGTACCTCGCCGACGCCGACCTCGATGCGATGGTGGTCGCAGCCGATCTCGCGTCGCCGATCCCGTCGGTGACCCCGGCGACGCCGCTCAGCGAAGCGCTCGCCGCGCTCGCCCGGCACGCCGGCAACCGCCTGCCCGTCGTCGAGCAGGAGACCGGCCGCCTGATCGGCGCGGTGCACAAGTTCGACCTGCACCTCGCCTTCTCCCAGGAGACCGCGGCTCCGCCGGATCGTTCGTCGTCGCATCCGCCGACTTGAGCGCGGCCGCATCCGTCGCACGCTGTGCCCATGCCACGGCGATCCCCGACCGTGCGCGTGCTGGTGGCGATCGGCGCCTGGGCGGCCGCCGCCACGGCGTGGGTGCTGCGCATGATCTGGCGCGGATGGCGCGCGACCTGGCGCGGTCGCTCCGGCGATGTCGGCGGCGCCCGATTGGTCGGGGTCTGCCTGGGCCTGGGCTTCCTGGCGGGTTGCCTGTTCATGTGGGCGGGCGGCCAGTCGCCCACGGTGCGCCATGTCCTTTACGGCGAAGCCGGGGAACTGCCCAGGCCGGTCACCGAGCCGCCGCCCGGCACGGCCTGGGTACGGGTGCTGACCACGGGCTACTGCCCGTGCGCGATCTGCTGCGCCGGCTCGGACGATGGCATCACCTCCAAAGGCCGCGACGTGCGCCGGCACCCCCATGGCATCGCCTCGGATCCCAAGCTGGTGACGCCGTGGCTGAGCCTCGACATCCCCGGCTACGGCCGCGCCATCGTCGACGACACCGGCGGTGCGATGCGCCAGAGCGGCAAGGCCGGGATCGTCCACCTCGACCTGCGTTTCGCGGGGCACGAGCAAGCCAGGCGCTGGGGTCGGCGCATATTGTGGATCGCGATGCCCGCGGGCGCGCCGGCTTCCGGTCTACCGCCGCCGACGCTCTGATCTCAGGCCCGGGCCTGCGAACCCGCCGCCGCGAAGCATTCCCCGGCGATGCGCACCAGTTCCAGCGCTTCGATCCAGCGGTCGCTGGCCTCGTCGTAGCCGCCCTGGGCATCGCGCCAGGTCGGCGCGTAATTGATCGACGGGAACAGCAGTTCGGGTGCGAAGCCGATCCATTCACCAGGCTGCGCCGAGCGCAGGAAGCCGGCGCAGGAGCGCGTCCACAGTTCGCGGAAGTGCCCGATCGCCTTGGGCATGCTGGGATGCGACAAGGGCATCTGGATGCAGCCGCTGTTGCCGATGCGCCCGTGGAAGAAGCGCACGCGCTCGAAGACCGGCGCGAGGAACGCCAATTTATCCTGCCAGTCGCCGTAGACCATCTCCAGCCCGGTGTACCAGTGGCTGAAGTCCGCGTTGAAGCGGACGTCGGGATGGCGCTCGACCAGGCGCACGGTGCGCCAGGTGTCCTGGGTGATGGTCGCGCGATGGGTCTCGATGAAGAGCGGGAAGCCCTCGCCGGCGCTGACCGCGAGGATGTCGCGCACGATGGCGTCGACGGCCGCATCGTCCTCGTGGCCCCAGCCGACGTGCAGGATGGCGCAGGCGTAGCCGTCGGCGCGCCAGCGCGCTGCCAATGCGGCGACCTCGCCAGGACGGTTCACCCGGCCACCGGCGGCGTGGAGCATGCCGGCGGCGCGCGACGCCGGGGTTGCATCGCCATTGATGCCGACGAAGCCAGCCGTTCGCAGCGCGCGGTGGAGCGCGTCTGGATCTTGCTGCGCCGGAGCTTGCGACCAGGACGGCAGATCGACGAGGTTGCCGAGGTTGAGGAAGGGGAGCAGCCGGGGGGCTGTCCGTGAGCCGTCGGTGGTCGCTACGCGCATGGCGGGCAGCGTCGGCTAGGACCGACGTTGTCCACCTCCAAGCAGCGCCCGAGCCAGGATCAATCGCGGCCGAGCGCCGACGGTGAGGCTTCGCGACCACTGCGATCGTGGCCGGCGACCTTCACCAGCTTGTTGTACAGCCCGAGGATCAGGAAGGTCGGCGCCCATTGGCCGACGAACAGGCTGCGGTGCTTCCTGCCCGCGATCTGCAGGCTGAGCGATGCGGCGATCGAACCCAACGCGGCCCACAGGAAGAGATCGGAGGGGAGCTTGGCGGTGGAGCGTTCGATCGGCTTGGCCAATCCGCCTTCGCGCTGTTGGTAGGCCTCGTCGGAACCAACGCCCCCGTCAACTGAGCGATCGGTGGTGGTGGGATCGGTGGCCGGGTCGTCGATGGCTTCGGTGATCATGGGGACCTCCTGTGGGTCCCCGATTGTAGCCCGTCGCCCACGTGCAGGCGCCGCGAAGCTGGACGCGTGCACGGTCTGCGTACGGACGCGTCGCTCGATCAGCGCCTCGAATCGGAGCGCAGGGGGGCGGGGGCGGGGATGTCCGCGTGCACGGGAGCCTGCCGACCCGCCGACCAGCCGATCATCAGGGCGGTCAAGGTGGAGACCAGTTCGCTGGCGAAATCGGCGCGCAGCATGTCGAGGCCTTCGCGGCGCAGGATGTCGGGCGGCACCGGCGGCGCCTGGCTCGCCTGCCAGAGCCCGATGCACAGCGCGTTGAGCCGCAGCAGGAGCAGCGCGCCTTCGCCGCGGGCGAGGAACAGCATCGAACCTTCGAGCACCAAGCCGGTGGCGAGGATGTGTTCGCGCAGGCCGCGCTTGAACGACAGGATGCGTTCGAGCGGCAGGTTGTTCTCGATGATGCTGTGCAGGATCACCAGCAGGCGCATCAGCAGCGGCCGCGCCACGCAGCAGGCGGAGATGGTGCGGGCCGCGCTGGCGGTATCGAGCTGACCGGCGAGCACGACGTGCTCCTCGATCTCGTCGAAGAGCTGGACCAGTTCGCGCTCGACCAGGAAGAGGAACAACTCCTCCTTCGAGGCGAAGTACAGGTAGAGCGTGCCCTTGGCGATGCCGACCCGCGCGGCGATCCCGTCCATGGTGATGGCGCTGAATGACGACGAGGCGAAGAGCGTGCGCACCGCGGCGATGATCGCCTCGCGCTTCAGCTCCTTGTCGTGGTCGTCGCGGGCACGGCGGGGCGAGGCCGAGGGTGGTCTGGGGAACGCCTCGGTCATGCCTACAGGGTAAACACCGCGCACGGGATGCCACCGGCGCCTGGAACCCCGGCATGCGGCCCGGGAGC
>JACDEC010000475.1 GCA_013816645.1 Planctomycetota bacterium | reverse complement strand
CGTTGGACCTGCTCGGAGGCTACCGCTGCCGCGAAGCAGCCTGGACGCTGGTCGACCTGCTCGACGATGGGCTCGCACCGTTGCGCGTCGCGGCCTCCGCCGCGCTGGCGCCAGCGGCGACGGGAGGTTTCGGCTACGACCCGGCGGATCGCGACCAGTCGCGGCGACGGGCTGCGGTGGAACGATGGGCGGCCTGGTGCGCGCAGGCCTACGGCCCGCGTCCCGTGGCTGCGGCAGCGGCGCTCGCGCCACCCGGGAAGTAGCCGACGTCACACGGGGATCATTGCGCCGTAGTATGCGATGCCGTCTCCCTGCACCCGCCGGCAGTTCGCTGCCATCCTGCTCATCCTGACCTGCTCGACCGGCGGCGTGGCCGTCGCGGCTGAAGCGCTGACGCTGCGCCTGCCGCGGCTGTTGTCGGACCATGCCGTCCTGCAGCAGGGCAAGCCGATCCCGGTCTGGGGATGGGCGGCGCCGGGCGCGGTAGTCGCCGCGACCCTCGGGGGCGCGACGCGCACCGCCACCGCCGCCGCCGATGGCCGCTGGAAGACGACCTTCGACGCGCTGAAGCCCGGCGAGCCCTTGACGCTGACGGTCGTCGCCGGCGCCGAGACCGTCTCGGCCAGCGACCTGCTGGTCGGCGAGGTCTGGGTGTGCAGTGGCCAGTCGAACATGGAATACGGCCTCGGCGGCGTGATCGATGGAGAGCAGGAGGTCGCGGGTGCCACCATGCCGGGCATCCGCCTGCTACACGTCGGCACGCCACCGGTCGCCGAGCCGTTGGACGATGTCGATAAGCCGTGGTCGGTCTGCTCCCCGGACGCCGTTCGCGGCTTCAGCGCGGTCGGATACTGCTTCGGGCGCGAGCTGCACCGCGAGGTCGGCGTGCCGGTCGGGCTGATCGAGGCCGCCTGGGGCGGCACTCCGGCCGAATCGTGGACCAGCCTCGAGGCGTTCCGCGCCGATCCCGCGCTCGCCCATTTCGCGCAGTTCGTGGGCGAGTCGATGAAGACCTACCCGGCGAAGCTGGCCGAGTACGAGGCCGCGGTCGCAGCGACCAAGACCGCTGCCATCGCCGCCGCGCTCGACGACGCGCTCTGGCACCAGCGGGAACTCGACCTGGCCGATTGGCAGGAGATGGCTCTGCCGGTGCAGTGGGAGAATGCCGGCCTGTCGATCGACGGGGTGGTCTGGTTCCGGCGCACGGTCGAGGTCCCCGCATCCGCCGCCGGCAAGGACCTGGAACTGTCGCTGGGACCGATCGACGACCAGGACACCACCTGGTGGGACGGTGAGCAGATCGGCACGACCTCGGTGTGGAACAAACCGCGTCATTACACCATTCCCGCCAACCTGGTGACCGCGGGACCGCACGTCCTCGCCATCAAGGTCGTCGACACCGGCGGCGGCGGCGGGCTGTTCGGCGAGCCTGCGGCCATGACGCTCACCCCGGCGGCAGGCGAGCCGATCAGTCTCGCGGGACCCTGGCGTTATCGCGTCGCCTTGGAGCAGATCGCCCCGCCGCAGCCTCCGATGGGTCCGGGCAACGCCTGGTTCCCGTCGAGCCTGCGCTACGGCCGCATCGCGCCGCTGACCCAGTACGCCATCCGTGGTGCGATCTGGTACCAGGGCGAATCGAACGCCGGCCGCGCCTGGCAGTACCGCACGCTCTTCCCGGCGATGATCGCCGATTGGCGCGCCGCGTGGGGACAGGGGGACTTCCCGTTCTACTTCGTGCAGCTCGCCAGCTTCTTCCCGTCCCATCCCGAGCCGCGCGAGAATGATTGGGCCGAGCTGCGCGACGCGCAGTTCCACACCCTGCGCACGGTCGCCAACACCGGCATGGCTTCGGCCATCGACCTCGGCGACGCCGGCGACATCCATCCCCGCAACAAGCAGGACGTGGGCAAGCGGTTGGCGCTGTGGGCGTTGGTCCAGGTGCACGGGAAGCAGGTGGAGTGCAGCGGGCCGCTGTACCGGGAGTGCGCCGTCGAAGCCGGCCACCTGCGCGTGCGCTTCGACCACCTCGGTGGCGGCCTGGTCGCCAAGGGAGGTCCGCTCGCGCGCTTCGCCGTCGCCGGCGAGGATCGCATCTTCATCTGGGCCGACGCGGTCATCGACGGCGACACCGTGCTGGTCAGCAGCGCGCGGGTGCTCAAGCCGGTCGCCGTCCGCTACGCCTGGGACGCGAACCCCGAGGGCTGCAATCTCTCCAACCAGACCGGGCTGCCCGCCTCGCCGTTCCGCAGCGACGACTGGCCGGTCTCCACGGTGAACAACAAATAATCGCCTGGCGATTCCGGCCAGCGCGGGAAGGATCCGCGGCCATGAAGATCCTCGCCAACATCGCCGGTGCGCTCCTCGGCCTGCTGTTCATCGCCGCCTCGGTGGTCTACTTCTTCAAACTGGTCGACGCGCCGCCTCCGCCCGAGGGGTCGCCGCTGGCGCTGTGGTTCGGCGCGATGCATCCGACCCATTACCTCGACTTCGTGAAGGCGCTCGAACTGCTCGGCGGCGTGCTCGTCGCGCTGCCGGCGACGCGCCGCATCGGCCTGCTCGTGCTCGGACCGATCATCGTCAACATCCTGGCGATCCACATCTTCCTGACCAAGGGCGAGGGCCTCGGCAATCCGATGCTGATCGCGATCGTGGTGATGACGCTGTTCCTGGTGTTCGTCGAACGCCGCGCCTTCGCGGCCTTCGCCCGCGGAGGCTAGCAGGCTGCCGAAAAACAGCAGCCCGCTAGTCGCATTGGATTTCGCGGGGCGCCCAGCGCGACGTCCGGTTCACGGTGCCGCGAGGAAGCCCGTTCCCGCTGGGCGTCCCGGCACCCGGCGCACGGCGATATTCGCGATCTGCAGCTGTTCGCTGCCGGGCAGCCCCTGGATGGTCAGGCGGGTGATCACATCGCCTGGCTGCATGCGCACCTGGTTGCGGCCCACCGGACGCACGTCGGTGAGCGCGACCTCGACGTGCTTCCAAGTCCCGTCGCCGGGAAGCAGGGTGCCCTGCTGCTCGCTGTCGCTGGTGCGATCCTTCAACCACACGCCGACCCAGGTCATCTCCGGACCGGCGCGGTAATCGAAGCTGAGCACCAGGTCGTCGCTGACGGTGAAGAGTGGCATGTCGTCGGCGTAGAGCGAGATGCCGGTCGCGTCGGCGCCGGGACGCGAACCGAGGCAGGCGCGCGCGCCATCGGGTCGGGGCGGGCATGCGACCAGGTCCGCGCCGTGGACCCAGGCCGGCACCGGCTCGCTGGCGCAGCCGTAGGCCAACAG
>JACDEC010000060.1:3650-10660 GCA_013816645.1 Planctomycetota bacterium | reverse complement strand
GCGCGACCGCGCCGGAAAGGACGTCATCGACCTGGCCTGGGGCTACCGGTTCGACCAGGGCGGGCACAAGGACGCCAAGACCAAGGGCGGAGCCCAGGCCTTCGCGCGCAACGCCGACGGCAAGGGCTACGTCCAGGAGCTGGCCATCCCCTGGAGCGAGCTCGCGCCAGAGGGCTGGAAGCCTTCGGCCGGCGCCAGGATCCGCGTCACGGTCGAACCGAACTTCGGCACCGACGCCAAGCTGCGCATCTCGACCAAGGACGTGTTCCAGACCGGCATCACCATCGACCGGGTGTTCACCTTCGGCAATCCCGGGGTGTGGGGCGCCGGCACCTTCGCCGCTCCGGGCCCGATCGAACCGGCGCCGGTGCGGCTGAGCGACGCGCGCGAATTCCCGGTGCGCATCGACGGCGACGGCATGCCGCAGGTCGACTGGGGCGGTCTCTACGCCGAGCGCACACTCGAAGGCTTCGCCACCGTGAACCTGACCATGCCCGAAGACGGCTACGTCTCGCTCAATGTGCGCAACGCCCAGGGCCAGGTCGTCCGGCATCTGCTCACCGCCAACTGGCTGGGCAAAGGCGAGCACGCGCTGAAGTGGGACGGGCTCACCGACACCAGCCACCGCAAGCCCGGCGAGCCGGTGCCGACCGGCGCCTACACCTGGGATGCGATCTGGCACAAGGGCCTGGGCCTGCGCCTGGTCGGCTGGGCCTGCAATGCCGGCAAGACCCCCTTCGATTCGCCCGGCGGCAACTGGGGCGGCGATATGGGCGGGCCGATCTCGGTGACCACCGCCGGCGACGCGATGATCCTCGGCTGGTCCGCCTCCGAGGCGGGCGCCGCCGTGGTCTGCACCGACCTCAACGGGGCGGTGAAGTGGCGGCACAAGCGCGGCGGCTTCGGCGGCGCAGCGCTGGTCGCCGCCAGCGACGGCATCGTCTACGTCTACGACGCCGGCCAGGGCAACACGCTCTACCGCCTCGACCAGGCGACCGGCCAATACGCGCCGTGGAAGGGTTCCGAGGATGCCACCATGCGCGCCAGCGCGGTCCTGGCCATGGCCCCGGACGGTGCGCCCAAGGATGGCCCGCTGCTCTCCGGTCTCGATGTCGCGGCCGGCCGGATGTGGATGGCCTTCGGTCCGCGCAACGCCTGGGGCAAGGAGCAGCCGTCGGCCGACGCGGTGGTCATCGCCGATGCCGCCACCGGCGCGGCGATCCGCACCCTGACCGTGGCCGGGCCCGGCGATCTCGAGATCGGCGCCGACGGCAAGGCCTACGTGGTGTCGCGCGGCAGTGAGATCCTGCGCCTCGACGCCGAGGGCGGCGCCCCCGTGACGGTGGTGCGCGGGCTGAGCCAGGCGCGCGGCCTGGCGCTCGACAAGGCCGGCAACCTCTACGTCGGTCTGGGCGATCCCGACAACCAGGTCCGGGTGTTTTCGCCCGACGGCAAGCCCCTGCGCACCATCGGCGCGGCCGGCGGTCGTCCCCTGACCGGGCCGTGGCAGCGCGACGGCCTGCGCTTCATCGCCGGGCTGCGCGTCGACGCCAAGGATCGCCTGTGGGCGATGGAGGACGACGTCAGTCCGCGGCGCATCTCGGTGTGGTCTCCCGACGGCACCTTCGCCCGCGAATTCTTCGGGCCGACCTCGTACGGCGCCGGCGGCGGTGCGATCTCGCCCGCCGACCCGCTGACCATGATCGGCCACGGCTGCGAGTGGAAGCTCGACGCAACCACCGGGCAGGCCGCCTGCGTCGGCCTGATCCACCACCAGGAAGGCAACAGCGCACGCATCGGCTACGGCAAGGATGGCGGCCTCTACGCGGTGTTCGCCGGCGACCAGTACCAGAACGGCACGATCTCGATCTACCAGCGCATCGCCGACGGCCAGTGGACGTTGCGCACCACCATCACCGCGACCGATCCCAAGGAAGGCGACACCGGGATGATCGTGTGGGCGGACGCCAACGGCGACGCCAAGGAGCAGCCCGAGGAGGTCCGCCGCTACGAGGAGAAACTCGGTGGCTGGATCAACGGCTGGTACATGCCGTTCACCCAGGACATGGCCTTCTACGGCACCAGGTACCGACTCGCGCCGGTGGCGTGGACCGCGTGCGGTGCGCCGGTCTACGACCCATCGCAGGCGAGGCCCCTGCCTGGCCCAGAGGACGTCGGCTCGCGCGGCGGCATGAGCGCGCGCAAGGGCTGCGGCAACGAGGGCGGCACGCTGATGGTCTACAACGGCCACTACGGAGCCGACCACAGCGACTTCCAAGCCTGGGACATCGCCACCGGCACGCTCGCCTGGAGCTATCCCAACAACTACGTCGGCGTGCACGGCGGCCACAACGCGCCGCCGCCGGCGGTCGGGATGATCCGTGGCGCCTACGACGTGGTCGGATCGGTGAAGCTGCCCGAGCCGATCGGCGACGTCTTCGTGATCGGCACCGACAAAGGCGAGTGGCATCTGCTCACCGGCAGCGGCTACTACCTCTCGTCGCTCTTCCAGCCCGACGGACTCAAGGTCCAGTGGCCGGATCCCTGCACCCCCGGCGCGATCATGGACAACACCCCGCCCGGCATGGGCGCCGAGGACTTCGGCGGCTCGATCGCCGCCACCAAGGACGGCCAGCTCTACATCCAGGCCGGCAAGACCGCCTTCATCGATCTCAAGGTCGTCGGCCTCGACGCGGTCAGGAAGCTCGGCGGCGGAGCGCTCACGGTGAGCGCCGACGACGCTGAGCAGGCGATCGACTTCCGCGAGAAGCTGCTCGAAGGCAAGGCGCCGATCAAGCAGCTGGCGGTGAAGTGCGCGACGGTCGCCTTCACCGGCGATCAGCGCAAGGACTTCGCCAGCGCCGCACCGATCAGCTTCAGCAAGAGCCAGGCGACGGTCGACGGCGCGATCGCCTACGACGACGCCAACCTCTACCTCGGCTGGTCGGTGACCAACGATGCCACGCCGTGGGTGAACGGCGCTACCGAACCGGCGGTGATGTACGCCAAGGGCGATACCGTCGACTTCCAGCTCGGCACCGATCCCGCGGTCGACCGCGGCCGGACCAAAGCGGTGCTCGGCGACCTGCGCCTGTCGATCGGCGATCCGCTCGGCAAGGGTCCGGTCGCGGTGCTCTACCGCCCGATCGCCGAGCAGAAGCAGCCGCGGCTGTTCTACTCGGGCACCGTGAAGGACGGCTACGAGATGCAGAGCGTGACCGTCCTCAAGGATGCGAAGATCACCGTGCGGGTCGACAAGCCGGGCCGCGCCTACGTGGTCGAAGCGGCGATTCCGCTCGCCGCGCTGGGCTTCAAGCCGGCTGCCGGCCTGACCCTGACCGGCGACCTCGGCGCGACCTGGGGCAACCCGGCCGGCGATGACACCGTGCTGCGCAGCTGCTGGAGCAACCAGTTCACCGACTTCGTCGCCGACGAGGTCTGGGAGCTGGCGATCGAGCCGAAGCACTGGGGCGTGCTGAGTTTCGAATGAGTCCAGTCCGGCCGTCCGGAAGTCCGGCGGTCCGGAAAATGCTCGTGCGCCATTGACACCCCGACTCCCTGCTGCCTTGCGTCATTCCCGACTTCCGGACTTCCGGACCTCTCCCCTGGATCCCCCCATGCGCACCGCCTCCCTCCTCGCCCTGCTCTGCGCGCTGCCCCTGTCGGCGGCGGAATGGAAGGAGGCGGACTTCGAGCCGATCGCCAGCGGGCTGGCGTGGCCGGCACGCATCGCGCTCCGCCAGGACGCGTCGGGGTTGACGGTGGCGATCGAGATCGCGCCGATCCCCGGCGTCGCAGCTGCACCCAGTGTGGTGCTCGGCGCCGCCGCCGCCGGCACCCAGATCGTGACCGCGAAGGGCGCGGTGACGGGGCTGATCCCGGGCTGGCACCGTTGCTCGTTCACCCTGCCCGGCGCCTCGCTGGCCAAGAGCGAGGCGGAATGGGCGCGCCTGCGCCTGGCCTGCGCGGCGACCTTCCCCGGCACCGTCAACGGCCAGCCGCTCTACCGTGTCCGCTACCGTCACCAGGACGGGCGCGCGGCGCACGCCGAACTATCGAAGCAGCCGCAGGACTGGCTGGCCTTCGATCTCAACGCCTACCGTCAGCGGGTGTCCGACCGCACCGCCCGCGTGGTGCTCGCCTTCGAGCAGCCGCTCGCCGGCAAGGCGACCATCGTCATCGACGACGCCAAGGGTAAGCGGGTGCGCAACCTGGTCAGCGGCCGGCCGTTCGCCCAGGGCAAGCAGACTGTCGACTGGGACCTGCTCGACGACGCCGGCCAGGTCGTGCCGCCCGGCGAGTACTCGTGGCGTTCGCTGCACCACGCCGGGATCGTGCCCGAATACCAGTTCTCATACTGCAATGACGGCAACCCGCCGTGGAAGACCGGCAGCGGCGAGGACATGTGGGGCCCGGACCACAGCTGCATCACCGCGGTGACCGCCTGCGGCGAGCGCGTGTTCTTCCTCAGCCCGTGCGCCGAAGCCGGCTACCAGGGCGCGGTCACCGACCTGCAGGGCGTGAAGCACCAGTCGTGGGGCACGCCGACGCGGCCGAGCAGCTTCATCCTCGCCAGCGACGGCAAGCGCATCTTCGCGGCCGCCGACGATGGCAAGCGGCAACTGCTGCTGCGCTGCCAGCCCGGCAAGGATTGGGAGAACTTCGCCAATGGTCAGCGCGAAATCGAATGGGGCAAAAACGAAGCGAATGGCTTCGGCAAGGACGACGCGACCTTCAGCCAGGCGGATTGGAAGGCGTTCACCCTCGCGGGCATGGCGGTCGCCGGCGACCGCGTCGCCATCGCGAGCCGCGCGGACAAAGGGCTCATCCTGTTCGAGGCGGAATCGGGGAAGCGGATGCAGACTGTGCCCGTTCCGGACCCCGGCGCGGTGGTCGGACTCGCCGACGGCTCGCTGCTTGCGGTGTCCGCGGGAGCCATCGTCCGCATCGCGCCCGGCGCGACCGCCGCCACGCCGTTCGTCGCGGCGGGGAAGCTCAAGCCCGGCGCGATGGCCGATGGCAGGAACGGCACGCTCTACGTGATCGACCAGGCCACCTGCCAGATCGCGCTGCTCGACGCCAAGAGCGGGCGTGAGACCGGCCGCCTCGGCAAGCCCGGAGGCACGTACTGCGGTGCCTACGATCCCGAGCGCATGGTGCAGCCGACGGCCCTCGCGGTTGCGGGCAACGGCTGGCTGTGGGTGACCGAGAATCGCTTCAATCCCAAGCGCGTCCTCGCCTGGGACCTCAAGACCGGCAAGGTGGTGAAGGAGAAGTTCGGCTCGACGGCCTACGGCGCCTCGGGCGGCGGCATCGACAGCCAGGACGCGACGCGATTCATCGGCCAGGGCGCTATCTGGAAGGTCGACCACGCCAAACGCACCGCGGTTCCGTCCAGCATCCTCTTCGCCGACCCGACCATCCAGCCGGGCGGGATGCACTGGCGATTCATCCGCCGCGATCGGCGGACCTTCCTGCTCGGCTTCAACGGCTGCAACAGCTTGGTCGAGCTCATGCCCGACGGCAGCGGGCGCCTGCTCGCGCAGTACGGCTCCGCGCTCGGCCTCTGCTTCTCGATGCAGGGACGCCTGCCCGCGCTCTTCCTCGAAACCTTCTACCAGGTGCGGGGCTTCGACACGCCGGACAAGCGCGCGCGCCTGCACGAGGGCAAGCTCCCGAACCAGGGCGAGTTCTTCCTGTGGATCGACATCAACGGCGACCGCCGCATGCAGGCCGACGAGCTCGAGTTCGCCGAGTGCTTCGGCGGCGGCTACTGGGGCGCGGACACTGAAGGCCTCGACATCACCTGCCCTTACGGCAAGCAGGTCGGCAACGAGCCGACGTCCTTCCGCATGGATCTCCCGCTGCTCGGCTGGCACCCCAGCGGCGCACCGCGCTGGAAGCCGCTCGCCGAGGCGTACGCCGCCGGCAAGCGCGCCCTGCCCGACCACTGGGTCAACGAGTCGGTGCTCACCGACCGCAACGGCGTGATGTTCGTCAACTCCGACCCCGAACTGCTCGCGCACGCTCCGGACGGCGCGCTGCTCTGGAGCTACCCCAACAAATGGGCCGGCGTGCACGGCTCGCACGGCGCTCCGCTCCCCTCCCCCGGCCAGATGCAGGGCTCGCTGTTCTTCCTCGGCAACGCGCCGCTCGACGATGGCAAGACCGACGTGTTCGTCAACAACGGCAACCACGGCCGCTTCTTCGCGCTCACCAGCGACGGCTTTTACTTGGATGAGTTCTTCAAGGACGTGCGCATGGGCTCGACCGTCGACGCCTACCTCATCGGCGGCGAGTGCTTCGGCGGCTCGTTCGTGCGCAGCAGCGACAAGCGCTACTACCTGCTCAGCGGCCACACCGATTACCGCATCTTCACCGTGAAGGGCTTCGAGAGCATCGTCCGCCGTCCCGGCGGCACGGTGACGGTCACGCCGGCGCAGATCGAGGCGGCGGACCGCCGTACCCAGGCCACGGTCGCGACGTCCGCGGCGCCAGCGATCGGCACCATCGGCTGGGCCGCCACCCCGCCCGCCCTCGACGGGTCGGGCACCGGCTGGCCGGCCGAACCGCTGGCGAAGTGGGCCAAGAGCGGCCGCTACGCCACCCAGGTGCAGGCGGCGTGGGACGCGTCCACCCTCTATCTGCGCTGGACGGTCGAGGACGAGTCGCCGTGGTCGAACCACGGCGCAGACGAGCGCATGCTGTTCAAGACCGGCGACTCGGTCGACCTCCAGCTCGGCACCGATGCCTCGGCACTCGCCAACCGCACCGGGCCGGTGCCCGGCGACCTACGTCTGCTCATCGCGCCCTTCCAGGACAAGCCGATCGCGGTGCTCTACCGCCACCGCGTGCCCGGGACCACGACGCCGGTGCCGTTCGCCTCGCCCTGGCGCACCGAGAACGTCGACGTCGTGCGCCGCATCGACGGCGCGCGGATCAACGTCGTCGCCGGCAAGAGCCAAGCCAACGTCTCGCGCTCCATCGTCGAGGCGGCCATCCCGCTCGCC
>JACDEC010000060.1:0-3640 GCA_013816645.1 Planctomycetota bacterium | reverse complement strand
GGCGACCCCGACGGGCAGATGAACCAGCTGCGCGCGTACTGGTCGAACCAGGCGACCGGCCTCGTGAACGACGTGCCCGGCGAGATCATGCTCTTCCCCAGCACCTGGGGCACCATCCGCTTCACGGGAGAAAACTGATGACCATTCTCCGCACCGCCGGCCTGCTGCTCGCATCTGCCGCCGCGCTGGTCGCCGCCGAGGCGGCGATCCGCGCCGAGGGCGTGATCGGCAATGCCGGCGAGCAGGGCCACGCCCTGATCCGCCAGACCACCGACATCTCCTACCGCGGCCATGGCAACGCCGTGGGCTGCGGGGTCGCGCTCGACCGCTCGGGCACCCTGTGGACGCGCATGGACGACGCGTTCGTCTCGCGCCTCAGCTTGGACGGCCGCCAGCTCGCGCGCTTCGCCGCGCCCAAGAGCGTCAGCGGCTACGACACCATCGCCATGCTCGGCGACCGCGTCCTGCTCCTCGCCAACGGCGAACTGGCCGCGCTCGCGGTCGACGCGCCGGACGGCGCGGCCTTCGCGCCGGTCGGCCTGAAGCTGCGCGCGCTGGCGCACACCCCGGTCAAGGGTCGGCTGGCGGCGATCACCGAGGACGGCGGCATCGTCTGGGTTACTGCCGACGGCGGCAGTCAGGCGATCGGGCGGATGTCCGACGCCTGGGTGATCGAAGCTGACGGCGACGGCGCGCTCTACGTCGGCACCCGCGGCCCTGGGCAGGCCGACGACGGTCGTCTGCACCAGCTGGTCGCCGGCGTCGAGGTCACGACCGACGGCTGGCCGAAGGCGTGGAACGTCATCCGTCCCGGCATCGCCATCGTCCCCACCTTCCTGGCTTGGTGCGACGGCACCTTCTTCAGCGGCGGCGGGGGCAGCGTCTCGGCCTTCGACGCCAACCTCGATCCCGCCCCGGGCACGGTGCTCGGCATGCAGGGCAACCACGTCATCGGCGTCGGCGCCGACTGGCGGCAGGAGCTCGGCGTCGCGCGCGGGATCGTGCGCATCCGCCCGGGCGCTTATGTGGTCGCGGGCGCCCTGGGCCAGCCGTTCTACGCCGAATGGCCGGACCAGACGCGATCGATGCGCCTAGTGGCGTGGGTCGGCTCGCGCGCGGAATGTCCGGCGCTGGGGATCGACGCCGACGGCCGGGTCTTCGTCGACCGTCTGGTCTACGATTGGTCGGCGACGCCCGACAGCTTCCCGGCGACCACTCCGGGCGGCGGCAGCGTGGCCAGCGCAGTGGTGCGCCTGGCTCCGCGCCTGCTGGTGCGCCAGGACCGCTGGGCGCACGGCAGCAGCTCGTGGGCGCTGCCGCTCTATTCCGGCGCGACCATGCAGGAGTGCGACTTCACCGGCAACGACAAGCTCGACCAGTCGTGGTGGGAGCGCGGCGGAAGGGACCAACGGGTCTTCCCGGCGGTGGCCTACCCCGATGGCGACGGCTTCATCCTGCTCTGCCTGGCCGACGCGAGCGGGGCCCGCTCGATCCGCCTGCATGGCAACGGCCGCTTCCGCGAGAGCGGTCCGGCCGTGGCCTTCAAGACCGCGTCGCCAGGCACGGCGCTCACCGCGCTGGCGATGCGCGACGAGCGCACGCTGCTCGCGGCGATCGACGGCCAGGTCGTCGAGCTGACCCGCTCGGGCGCCGACTGGCAGGAGACTCGGCGCTGGAACAGCTGGGGCGGCACTCCCGCGGAGCGCTTCGGCGCGAGCATCGCGCTGGTTTGCGACGCCGGCCGACTGTTGGTCTCGGACACGCAGCGGCAGCGCGTGCTGTGGTTCGCGCCCGAAGGCGGCAGCCCCAAGGCCCAGTTCGGTCGCACCGACGCGCCCGGCAGCGACCTGCAGTCGCTTGCCGCGCCCGGGCTGATCGCGGTGTGCGCGGACCGCGCGGTGGTCTACGACGGCGGCAACCAGCGGCTGGTCAAGCTGACCCTGTCCGGTCGCTGAGGTTCCGCAGCTCGCTCAGGCGAGGAACAGCTCGATGACCGGCACCAGCACGTCGGGTTTGCGCACCGGCAAGCGCAGCGAGAGGGTCTTCTGCGGC
The DNA here is from genome assembly GCA_013816645.1 of Planctomycetota bacterium. GTDB lineage: Bacteria > Planctomycetota > UBA11346 > UBA11346 > UBA11346 > JACDEC01. The sequence continues at coordinate 1,588 of JACDEC010000060.1, read as the reverse complement.
GCGCCGGTGTCGCCGCCGAAGGCGTGCTGCCAGTCCTCGAGGCCCTTCATCTCGATCTCGCTGCCGTCGTGCAGGAGCTGGGCGTAGGCGACCTTGCCACCCAGGCCGTCGAGCCACAGGATCTGGAAGGGCCAGGCGAAGACGTGCACGTACACCCGCCGAGTGACCGGGTTCCAGGTGAGCCGGCAGTCGGTGGGCGCGACGAATTCATCCGGCGCCTGGGTGCAGCCGCGGATCGCGCGCGCATGGTGGTGCATCCAGCGGCCGAGCGCGCCGAAGCGGTCGACGGCGCGCGGATCGAACTCACCGCGCGCGGTCGGGCCGACGTTGAGCAGCAAATTGCCGCCCTTCGCCACCGTATCGATGAGCATGTGCACGAGCTGCTCGGGGCTCTTCCACGACGCCTCGTCGCGGTGGTAGCCCCAGGACCCACCGAAGGTCTGGCAGGCCTCCCACACCACCGGCGTCCCCTTGTGGTGGACCCAGCCGCGCGGCTGGAACTGCTCGGGCGTCTTGATGTCCCAGCCCTCGTCGCCCATGTCGAGCCGGTCGTCGAGGATGATGCCCGGGCGCAGGCGTCGGACCAGGGCGTACAGCTCGTCGCTCTCCCATTGCGCCCGGCCCTTGCCGCTGCCGTCCTCCTTCGGGTACGAGAAGTCGAACCACAGGATATCGATGTCGCCGTACTGGGTGAGCAGTTCGGTGACCTGGTCGCGCATGTACTTGGCGTAGATGCGCTGGTCGCGCCCGCGGTTGAGCACGGCGCGATCGGGGTGGTCGCGGCAGGGACCGATATAGGGGTCGACGATGAAGTGCGGGTGATGCCAGTCGATCAGCGAGTAGTAGAGCCCGATGCGCAGGCCGCGGGCGCGGAAGGCGTCGACCAGCGGGCGCAGCAGGTCGCACTTGGCCGGCGAGTTGGTCGCCTTGAAGTCGGTGTGGGCGCTGTCCCACAGGCAGAAGCCCTCGTGGTGCTTGACCGTCACCACCACGTACTTCATGCCAGCCGCCGCCGCCGCGTCGGCCCAGGCCGCGGGGTCGTAGAGATCCGGGTCGAAGCGCGTGAAGAACTTCTGGTCGTAGGTCTCGTTGGGGATCTTCTCGTTGTGCTGCACCCACTCGTGGCGGGCAGGCATCGCGTACAGCCCCCAATGGATGAAGAGACCGAAGCGGTCGTGGACGAACCAGGCGGTGTCGCCGGGAGTGGGGCGCGTGGTGGGCATACGCGAGCCTAAGCGGAGCGCGCGCGGCGGCGATGTCCCGAGCACGATGATTTGTATCCCTTTCCCGATTCCTAGGCTGCCAGGATGGGTATCCCAGCGCTGCGCCTACTCGCGGTCGGGCACGAGATCATCGACAGCTGGTGGAACATGTCGTTGCGCGCCGACTTCTGGCGCCTGTACCTGAATCGCGAAGCGGGGGCGGCACTGCGCCACCCCGGCGGCACCACGCCGCTGCTGCCCGACAGCTGCTGGCTGGTGCCGGCGGGCTGCGAGGCGCGTGCGGTGTGCGCTCGGCCGGTGCGGCACCTCTACGCCCACATCGAGCTGATCGGCTGGAGCACCGCCTGGGTCGCGCGCTCCTTCCC
>JACDEC010000059.1 GCA_013816645.1 Planctomycetota bacterium | reverse complement strand
TCCCTGGCGCGTCGGCCGCGCACCTGGGGACGCACTATCGGGCTGTGCGCGCTGGTCGGGTCGCTGGCGTCGGCGTGCTGCCGCGCGGGACTGGCCATCCCCGACGAGCGCGATGCCTTGGCGGTGGCGCGCGCGCTGGCCGAGCTCGCGCAGCGGCATGCGGGGTTGATCCGCGTCCGCGAGCGTCTCGCCGGGGACTACCCGCAGGTCGACGATCATGCCTACACCGCAGCATCTGGAGCGTTGGCCGAACGCGTGGTGCTCGGGTCCCGGCCGCGCGTTCAGGCTGCGATCGCGCGGACCGGCGAGGTCGTGGGAGTCGCCGAGTTGCTGGGCGATCCGGAGCGCTTCGTCTATCGCTGCGACGACGCCCGGGCAGCGGCGCGGGCGATCCTCGATGGCAGCGTGACCTGGGACGCTCATGGCCGCATGGATCTGCACGCCCCGGGAGGACGATCGCACCGGGTTGGCGGTGTCCTGCTCGGCCTGGGCATCGGCGGACTGCACAGCGAGGACCCGGCCGGGGTGGTCGAAGGCCCGCTCGTCGACCTCGACGTCGCTTCCTACTATCCCGCGATCATCGTCGCGGAACGCATCCGTCCGCCGCAGCTCCCGGAATTCTCCGAGCGCGTGGGGGCGCTGATGGAGCGTCGACTGGCGGCCAAGCGCGCCGGCGATCGGCTCGCCAGCGACGCGCTGAAGATCGTGGTCAACAGCCTGTACGGGCAACTCGGCAACCAGCGTTCGGGCCTGTGGTCCCCGCCGGACGCATTGCGGGTGGTGTTGACCGGCCAGTTGCGGCTGCTCGAACTCATCGACGGCGTGATCGCCGGGGGCGGGGAGCTGGTCTCGGCGAACACCGACGGGATCGTGGCCCGCGGAGTCGGCGGCATGGCGGGCGAAGCCTGGCAGCGGCGCAGCGGATTCGTGCTCGAGGAACGGACCTACGCGCGGCTGATCCGCACCTCGATCAACGACTACGTCGCGGTCGGCGCCGATGGCGCGGTCGCCAAGACCAAGGGCGCATTCGGGGGAGGCGACGACGACGTCCGGGTGTCCTCGCGCTCGGCGGCGCCGATCATCGCCAGGGCGGCGGTCGGCTTCCTGGTCCACGGGCAAGCCATCGCCGACGTCGTCGCCGCCAGCCGCGACATCCTCGATTTCTGCTTTTGGCGCCGTGCCCGCGATCTCTCCATCGACGAACGGCCGATCGACGCCGCGGTCGTCCGCTGGGCCGTCGGTCGCGGTGGCCGGGCGATCGTCCAGCGGGTCAACGGGACGATGCGGACGGTGGCCGAATCGGCGGTATTGGTCGAGCAACCTGCGGGCTTGGAGGCCGCGATCGTCGATCGTTCCTGGTACGTCCGCGCCGCGCAGCAATTGGTGGACGGGGTGTTCGGCCCCCGACCGGGCGACGCTCAGCAGTCGATCTTCGACTGAAAGCGCAGCCAGGGCGGCTCCTTCGCGATCCGCAGGGAGGGATGCCGTTCTCCCGCGCTCTGGTAGGGTGCGGCGACCGCGCATGAAACCCTGGGTCCTCCTCGACAGCGCGCCCATTCCCGGTGGCGGCGAACTCCATCTCTACCAGCACGTCCGCGACTACGCGATCCGTGTCGGCCGCGATGAATTGATGAACAGCCATTCGCACGGTTCCGAGGAGGCGCTGGCGGGATTGGCGCATGCCCGTCTGCCGTTTCATGGTCCCGTCCACGCGTTGATCGGCGGACTCGGCATGGGGTTCACCGTCGCCGCGGCGCTGCGCGTGCTCGGACCGGGGGATCGGGTCACGGTCGCCGAGCTGGTGCCGGCGGTGGTGGCCTGGAATCGCGGCGTGCTCGCGGCGGTCGCGGGGCATCCGCTCGATGATCCGCGCGTCGGGGTCCAGGTCGGCGATGTCGCCGATCTGCTGCGCTGCGCGCGCGCCGCCTACGACCTGGTCCTGCTCGACGTCGACAACGGTCCGCACGGGATGACCACCGGCGCCAACCACTGGCTCTATGGCGTCGCGGGTCTGAAGGCGGCCCATGCCGCGTTGCGACCCGGTGGCGTGCTCGCGGTGTGGTCGTCGGGACCGGACGAGGCCTTCACCCGTCGGCTGCGGCAGGTCGGCTTCACGGTCGAGTGCGTCAGGGTCCATGCCCACGGTACGCGCGGACCGCGTCACGTGATCTGGCTGGCGATGCGCGATGGTCGCGCGGACGCGCGGCGCTGAGCCCGATCAGGGCGCGGTGGCCCCGCCATCCCAAGGTGGGGAGGTGGGAGCGACGTTCAGCTGCACGCGACAGGACGGGCAGTTCTGGGTGAAGCCGGTCGACGCGGACCCGCGACGCAGCGCGACCGCGCCGCGGCAATTCGGGCAGGTCGCTGACCCGCCGATGACGATGCGTTCGCGCGCGTAGGCGGCGATGGCGGCGATGGGTCCGGCGAGCAGGAAGGCCGGGACGAGCACGAAGTGGGCCACGGGGATCAGCGCGGTGACGAGCGCGATCGACCAGCACATCCCCAGCACCTTGCTGGCGCGCCAGGCGCGTCCTCCGGCGCTGACCTGGCCGACGTGGATGATGCCGAGCGAGCGCCCACCATTGAACGTGGTCAGGGTGACTTCGATCGCATCGCTGCCCATACCCCTTCTTGGACCGGCGCTGGCGACGCTCAAGTCCCTGATCGGATCCCGGTCACCTCTGACGGCGCTGGCGGCGCTCTTCGCCGCGCGGCGCTTCGGGTTGCGCTTCGCCGGCTTCCGGGATCGGGCTGGAATCCGGCATCCTCGGCGCGACCGGCGCAGGCTGCTGCTGCACGGGGGGCTGCGCGCGTTCCACCGGACGCGCCGGCTCGACCGCCTGGACGCGCGGCTGACGAACCTCGACGCGGGGTTCCGCTGTCCGCTCATCGCGCGGGATGGCGGCTTCCGGCTGGCGCGTGCGTTCTGGCGACGAGCGGACCGGCGCCTCCCGAGCGGGAGGCGCGGGCTGTTGCACGGGGATGTCGCGTACGCTGGGGACGGTGACCTCGCGCCGAGCATCGTCGACCTGCCGGTTGCGTTCGCGCGAACGGGACGCGTCATCCTCGTCCTTGTCGCGACGCGGCGTCGGCTCGACGATCAGCGGAGCCTCCGGAGCGACGACGCGCGGGGGCCTGGCCTGATCGGATCGCCGCTCCTCGGAGCGAGCCGTCTCTGGTGCCGCATCGCCGATCGCGGAGCGCCGCGTCTCCGTGGCACGTGCGGCCGCGCGCTGCGCGTCGCTCTCCTCGCGGGTTCGACGTTCGTCGACCCGTTCGTCCGTCGTCGGCTGGGCGATGGTGACGGGCTCGTCGGCCGTCCTCGTCGTGCGGTGGTCCTGCTGCTCCGGCGAGGAAGTACGCGCCTGGTCGGAGCGTGGATTCTTCGCAGTCCGCTCGCTCTGCGCATCCCGCTCGCTCTGCGCTTCGCGCTCGCGCTGTTCTTCCCGCTCGCGCTGTTCTTCCCGCTCGCGCTGCGCGACCTGTCCACGCTGCGCATCCTGTCCACGCTGCGCATCGCGTTCGATGCGGCGATCGGCGCGGGCGAGGGTGGGTTGCGCCGGGCGCTGCACGCCGTCCCGGTCCGCGTAGATATCGGCGCGCGGAGCGATGACCGTCGCCCCCCGCCGGCCGTCCCGATCCTTGCGATCGTCCTGGTCGTCCGCTGGCCGCACATCGGTCAAGCGCTCGCCGCGCGTCGCTGCCGGGCGGTAGCCGCGGGGGCCGAACCAGCCGCCGTCCGACCGCGCGACGAGATCGCGGTCCCTGATCCGATCGGGGGAGGCCTTGATCGTAATCGTCGCTGACGCCACCCACAGGTGATGGGAGGGGTGATGACCCCAATCCGCATGGACGACATCGTAGCGGGCGCCATAGCCGTAGGTGCATGGGCGCGGCACGTAATAGCGCGGTCCGTACCAGGACGAGTAATGGTACCCGGTGCCCCAGACGATCACGTTGTGGTGGCGGTAGGCGCCGTAGTAGTGCGGCGTGTAGCCGATGTACACGTAGGTTGGCGTGACGTCGTAGACGTAGACGTAACGCACATGGTATACGGGGCATGATGCCGGGATGGTGTAGATCACCGGCGGCACCCAGGTGCACACCTGCCAGCCGCCGTACGCCGACGACGACACGTACCAGACCGCGTTCGAGCACGCGTAGTAGTTCTGATCCACGAGCAGTACCGGGGTGGCGGTGTTGACGGCGTAGCGGACCTGGACGTTGTCGGCGACCGGCGTGAAGTCCGCTTCGCCGTCGTAGACCACGGTTGGCGGTGCGATCGTCGCACGGTCGACCATCGCGGTGCGCGGCACTTCGGCATCCTCGACCGCGGCGCGCGCGGCGGGCGTGCCAGCGACGTGGGCGAGGACGTCGCCCTTGGGTCCGTTGGCGGGGATGCGCGCGAAATCCACAGGCAGCCGATCGGGCGTGACCGCGGTCCACGGACCGTTGTCGCGCTCGGCGGCGAACCAGCGGCCCGACAGCACGACGAAACGCCGCTGCGAGGCGATATCGACGAACGCGTCGGACGTGGTGTTGTCGAGGTAGAGCAACCCGGTGCCCGGGATCGCGCTCCAGCGCGGAGCGCCCTCCGTCCAGATCAGTTCGGTGGGAGCCGTGGCGGTGATGATCGCGACGTCGGCGGATCGCGCCGAGCCCAGGCCGGGATCGGGTTCCTGATAGCCCGATGCCGTGGAGAGGCGAACGACCGCGTCCGAGACCTGCTGGGCAGCGGTGAACGGCCCGAGCGGATCACCAGCGGTGAACCAACGGCCAGCACCCTGCAGGTAGTAGGTGCCCTCCTCCGGATCGAGCACGACGAAGAATGGGGTGTTCACCGCGCGCATCAGTTTCGATCCGTCATCCGCAGGCATCAGTCGCGGTTCGCCGTCGTACTGGACCTTCACCGTCGGACCCTGGTGGAAGACGATCGCCGGCGGGTCGTCGCGCAGCCCATCCTTGGCGAGTCGCGCATCGTCCGCCGCGCTGCGCACGCGCTCGAGCGACACCACCACCTGTTGGCGAGCCAGCGCCATGCGCACCTGGTCGGTCAAGGTGCGCTCGTTGATATCGGCGTCCGCGGGGAAGCGCACGCGGGTGACCGAGGCGTCGAAGATGCGCAACGTTCCCGGGATGGCTCCGGCGTCCACCCGGCAGTCGAGCCAGATGGCGCCGAACACCGGCGGCGCGTCTCCGGCGGTCAGCGAGGCGGCGGCGCTGGCGGTCATCCGTCCATCCGCGAATGCTTCGGCCACGGGTTGGTAGATGGCGAGGTCGCGCCCGCTCGCGCCGACCCGAAGCGGCCACGACTGCTGCACCGCCGCATCGGCGGGATTGGTCGGACCCTCGACCACGGGAGGGGGGTCGGCAGCGACCACGGTTGGCGGTTCCTCGGCACGCGGAGCGGGCCGGTCATCGCCGAATCCAGGCATCAGCGATATGCCAGCCAGGGAAAGGTGCGTTGGGTTGGCTGGCGCAGCGTGGGCGATGTCGGGCGTGACCCGTGCTGTCAGGACCGCGACCGCTGCGCATCCCGCTGCCGCTGACCAGAGCAGAAGATTCCAGGGCTGACCACGCATGACGCTCTCCAGTGGACCGTATTCCCGACCGCTTCCCTGGCGACCATACCCGGCCCAGGTGAGATGAGCGTTAGAACGCCAGGCAGATCGCGTCCCAGGATACCCGCCGCAGCAGCGATGATGGGGTGGTTTGAAGGCCAGGCTCAACCCGCAGGCCCAGATGTGCCAACTAGTTCTCTGGGACTTTCGTATGCGCGGGTCTCCGCCACCGTTTTGGCAAGACTGACGGACGATAACGATGGTCAGCGATGGCAGTTCGGCAGCCCCTGCTTCTCGAGGTAGCGCTGATGGTATTCCTCGGCCTTCCAGAAGGTCTGCGCGGGAGTGACCTCGGTGACGATCGGCCGGCGGAAGCGTCCGCTGGCATCCAGCTTGCGCTTGGCCTCCAGGGCGGCGCGCTGCTGTTCGGTATCGTGGAAAAAGACGACCGAACGGTACTGCGAGCCGTGGTCCGGGCCCTGGCGGTTCGGAGTGGTCGGATCATGGTTGGCCCAGAACACCTCGAGCAGCCGTTCGTAGCCGACCACCGCGGGATCGTAGTCGACCTCGACGACCTCGGCGTGGTTGGTGTCCTCGCTGCAGACGTCGTGGTAGGTTGGCTCGGCCAGCGTCCCGCCCTCGTAGCCGACCCGCGCGTCGACGACGCCGGGAATCGCGCGGAAGGTGGCTTCGACACCCCAGAAGCAGCCGGCGCCGAATGTTGCCTTGCTGGTCGTCGACGGCGCGGTCGGGGAGGTGCCTGGCGTCGCGGCCTGGGCCTTGAAGGCCAGGGCGACGGCATTGATGCAATAGCGTAGGCCTGTCGGCTTCGGGCCATCGTTGAAGACGTGGCCGAGGTGTCCGCCGCACCGGGCGCAGGTCACTTCGTCGCGGACCATGCCGTGGCTGGCATCGCGCACGCTGGCGATGCGCCCGGGCAGTGGTTGGAAGAAGCTCGGCCAGCCGCTACCGGAATCAAATTTGGTGTCGGAGGTGAAGAGCGGCGCGTCGCAGCCCACGCAGTGATAGGCGCCGATACCGTGTTCCTTGGTGGCGGTGTAGCCACCGCAGAAGGCCGGTTCGGTGCCTTGGTGGCGCAGTACGCGGTATTGCTCGGGAGTCAGCCGGGCGCGCCATTCGGCGTCGGTCAGGACAAGGTGGTCGGACATGGTGGTCTCAGTGGGAGTGGCGGGTGTTTGGGGGGATTCAGCGCCGGTGGTGGTGGCGTGAGCGAGGATGACGGCCAAGCCGATGGCAGTCAGCAAGAGCATGGGGGTGGCCAAGGATCGCATGGGCATCTCCAATACATGATACGTGATCGGCTGTCCGGCGGTTTGCCCCAAGCAGTCCAAGTTTGCCCGGGTGAAAAGCCAGGCGTGTCCCGTGGAGCATCGCCGATGGCTCGGCTGACGTCGATGCGCAACGATTTCGCTAGTAGAGTCGTTAACCGCACAACTCGCTGACAACGGACGTTCGCGACGCTGGTTCGGATGGCCCGAACGGATTGCGCGACCATTCCGGCGCAGTCCGGTCAATTGATCAGTGGAGGATCAGCTTGATCAGCCGCTGGTTGCCGGCGTCGTGGACCACGCAGCGATCGCCATTGGGCGCCAGCATCTGCGGCGCATCGAGGTGGCCGAGGTCGTCGCCGCGCTGATCAATGGTGCCGAAGCTGGCGAGCGGCTTGCCGCCAGCGAGCGGGAAGCACAGCACGCGATGGCGGTCGCGGTCCGCAACCCACAAACGGTCGCCGTCGACCTGGATCCAGACTGCGGCACCGAAGCCATCAGCCGGAGCGTCGCTCCAGGTGCGCCAGCGGCGGGTCTCCTGCCAGGCCTCGCCGGCGCGCTCGAAGATCAGGATCTGGCCATCGGCGGCGGCGAGCAGCCGTCCCTGCGGATCGACCGCCAGGCTCGTCCATGCGGCGGGAGCCGGCACAGCGGTGGTCAGGGCGACCTCGCCGACCACGCCGCGGAATCCGCCATCGGGCGCGAGCGCGAAGCCGGTGGCCTTGCCCGCGCGCGTCACCGCGATCAGGGTGATGTCGTCCTTGCCCGGCACCGCCGCCACGCCGGACACGTCGCCGGGCACCGTGATCTTTTGCTCCTGGCTGGCGACGAAGCGCCACTGCTCGGGCTTGCCCACGCCGATGCGCGGCTGGTCGCCGTACTGGATGCCGGTCGAAGCGAAGCGCCCGCCGCCGAGCGGCGCGAGCTGGTGGAGCCGGCCGCCGCTGGTGCCGGGACCTTCGCGCAGCGGCGCGTCGGGGGTGTCGCTCCAGTTCCACCAACCGTAGCCGAGGGTGACGCGCCCCTGGCCATCGAGCCCGAGCGCGGAGGCCTCCGGGACCGCGCCGATGCGGCGCAGCAGCGCGAACTGGCGCTTGCCGCCGTCCCAGCCGAGCAGGCAGATGCCACCGGAGAATCCGCCGACCGCCCATTCGCCGTCGGCGAGGTGGAGCATGCCGCGGCCGTTGACGATGTCGGGGCTCTCGTCGACGTGGCCGATGAACGATCCGGAGTTGCCGCCCAGCACCACGCCGGGAGCCGGCGCCAACGACGCGTCGTGGCGCTTGATCGTGCTGTGCCAGCCGTGGCTGTACCAGAAGCCGTCGATCAGTTGCGGCTTCTCCCCCGGCGCGGGCTTGGGCCACCCATCGGCGAGGTCCTTGCCGTCGCGCACGGCGTGGATCTTCCACTCCGCGGTTGCGTAGATGGTGCCATCGCTGGCGACGTCGATGTCCTGGATCCCCTTGTAGCCGGGACCGGCGGCCTCTTTGGCGCCGCTCGCCGGGTCGATCCAGGTCAGGCCCTGATGATCGCCGACCAGGACGCGGCCCTTGACGGTGGTCGGCGCGAGGGCTTCGGCCTGGATGCCGAGCGACGTGGCCTCGCTGTCCGCGGGCGCGTCCAGCGGCAGCGTCCAGAGTTCGCCGCGCAGCAGTAGGACCACGCGATCGCCGGCGATGGCGATGCGATCGCGATAGTGATCCTCGCGATCGGGGATGCGGTAGCGGGCGACCATGCGGCCATCCGGTGTGCAGCGGATCAGCACACCCTTGCCGGCGCGATCCCACAGGCAGCCGAAACGATCGGCGGCCAGGCCCAGCCCTCGAGCGGATCCCTGCCCGTGGCGCAGCAGCGCGGGGCCCTGGCCGCCGCTGTTGCCGAGCACGCCGGAGCAGGACAGCTCCGCCGCGCCGAGCTGGAGGACGCCCGCGAGCAAGATCACGGTTCCTACGCATGCGGACCGAATGTTCATGGCGCCTCCATGGTCAGGTCGCCCCACAGCGCGGGCTGGAGCATGATCTCGCCGGGCACATCGCTGACCAGACCGGTGACCTGGTTCGACCAGTAGTTGCGCAGCAGGTTGACCGTGCCCTCGGCGTCACCGTAGATCACGCCGAAGTCGGCGCGGCAGGTGCTGCCGTTCCTGGGCGAGAAGCCGAGGTCGGCGAGCGGCACGGCGACCTCGGCGACGTAGCTGTCGCCGCCCTTGCGCACGGCGATGCGCGCGGCGTCCAGGCGTTTGACCTCGCCCACCGTCTCGCTGCGCCACGGGCTGCTGAAGACCGTTCCCTTGGCGCCCGGCACGCGGTGGCGGTAGAGCACCGCGACGTTGTCCGCGCCCATCGGCGCGATCAGCAGGCGCAGATCGCCGGGCACTGGGGCGGTGCGCCGCGGATCAGCGGCCGGATCGCCGCCGAGCTGGAGATCGACGCTGTCGCCGCTCTTGAACAGCAGCGTCCAATCCTTGCCGTTGTTGACCCACGGCGAGGGATCATCGGCGACTTCCCAGCGCAGGTAGAGATTGGCGTCGTCGCGCGCAGCCTTCACCGCGACCCGATAGCGACCGCCCTGCTTGCTCCACGCGATCTGCTCCTGCGGCCAACCGTTCCCGCTGGCGTCCAGCTGCGGCGCCTTGCCAAGCTGCGGCAGCTTGGCGGATTTGGAGGTGACGACCTCGGTCTGCTGGCGCTCGGCGCGGCGCTGCGCGGCCTGCAGTTGCTTGGCGGTGACCGCCAAGGTTCCCTGATCGCGGGTGATCCGGTCGAGGCCGCGCACCCGGTAGACGCGGAATCCATCGCCGCCGGTCTGCAGGTAGAAGGTGCCGTCGTCGGCGCGGCCGAAGACGCCGCCGAAGCATTCCCCGCCGATGAGCATGGCGTCGCGGGTCTGGGCGACCCGGCAGTCGTTGAACAGCTCGTCGAGGTACATGCCGTCCGAGGTCAGGGCGAAGAATCGCCCGTGATTGCCGTTGATCACGAAGGCGTCGGTGGCTGCGTCGACCGCGGCCATGCCGAGCACGAACAGCGAGCCCTGGATGACGCCGGGTACCGGCAGCGGCGCGTCGTGCGAGCCGTGGACGTCGGCCCAGGCGTTGGCGTAGCGCCAGCGCAGCTGGCCATCGGGAGCCCAGCAGGTCATCGGATCGCTGAGCACCACCAGGTCGCCCGAGCGGGTGACGCTGCTCGGGGGATGGACGCTGCGGTAGTCGAACTTGGGCGGATCCTTGAGCGGCACGGCAGCGGCCAGCGCGGTGGCCAGCGTCGGGTAGCGAGGAACGCCCTTGGCGTCGACGCCTTCGGGCTTGAGCGCGATCACCGCCGGCTTGCCGTCGATGGTCGCGGCCAGGCGGATGGTCAGGTCGGCGAGATCGTGCCCCCAGCTGCCGCCGCCGAAACGCGTGGCGCCGCTGAATTCCAGCTCGGCCTGCTGCATCGCGCCATCGCCGTCGCGGTCGACCCACAAGACACCGGGACCGTGGTCCGGCTTGCCGTGCGCGCCACTGGTGAACGGTTTGTCCTGGTAGGTCGCGTTGTAGCCCTCGATGAAGGATGTGGGCGGCTTCCAATCGTGGGCGTAGCTGAAGTGGTGGCAGGCGGCCCACGCCGCGACCGGCTTCAGGGTGCCGTCGCTGTTCTGCAGTCCGAGGACGTTGAGCATGCCCATGCCGAGCAGGTAGGTGCGACCCTCCTGACGGATCCAGCGCCAGTGCATCGGCGACGCCGAGGTCCAACCGAGTACGCCGCGCAATTGCGCGGTCTTGGCTTTGAGGTCGAGCTTCCAGCTCGCGCCCTCGCCGACCCAGGCGGTGGGGTCCTTGGGATCGAACC
>JACDEC010000474.1 GCA_013816645.1 Planctomycetota bacterium | reverse complement strand
CGCCGAGGTGGTGTCGAGCCTCCTCGCCGATCCGCGACGCTACCGCGCCATGGCGCTCGCCTCCTACGAGGAGTACCGCACGCGCCTGAATTGGCCGACCGCCATCGCCCATGTGGTCGAGCGTCTCGAGCTGGTCATCGCCGCTCGTGCTGCTGCAGGCGAGACGCCCGCGGTCGATGGGTTGCCGGTCAGCGTGGTCGGCTGAGGCGGCTGGGCGATCCGCGCGATTCGCACACTATCCGGCGACGCCGAGTTGCTTGAGGATCTCGACCTTCACCTGGTTGGGATCGGCCTTGCCACCCGACAACTTCATGGTCACGCCGACCAGCCGGCCGATCGCGGCGACCTTGCCGCCCTTGATGTCGGCGACGACCTTGGCTTCCTGCTCGAGGCATTGCTGGACCCAGGCCGAGAGCTGTCCGGCGTCCTGGACCTGGATCGCGCCACGAGCGGTGAACCACGCCTCGGGGTCCTGGCCGGAGGCGAACAGCTCGGTGCAGTGCTCCTTGGCGACGACCCGCGCGACCTTGCCGCCATCGACCAGGGCGATGAGCTTGGCCATGCTCGCGTTGGGCGCGGCCTGCTCGAGCGTGCGATGCGATTCGTTGGCCAGGCGCATGGCCTCCTCGCGCGTCCAGTTCGCCGCCAGCTTGGCCTTGCAGCCCTTGGCGACCAGCGCCTCGAAGTAGTCGGCGATCTCGGCTTCGGCGGTCAATTCGTGGGCGACCGCCCGATCGAAGGCGAAGTCCTTGATGAAGCGCTCCTCGCGCACCCGCGGCAGTTCGGGCATGGTGCGACGAACCTCGTCGAGGCGAGCGGGGGTGATCTCGAGCGGCGGCAGATCGGGATCGGGGAAGTAGCGGTAGTCCGCCGCCTGCTCCTTCACGCGCATCATGCGCGTGACCTTCTGCACGGGGTCCCACAGCTTGGTGCACTGCTTGATCTCGCCGGCGCGGCCGGCGCGGTGCAGCGCGATCATGCTGTGGACCTCGTGGATGATCGCCGCCTCGACGCCACGGAAGGAGTTGAGGTTCTTGATCTCGACGCGGGTGTTGAACGTGGTCTCGCCCTTGACCCGCACCGAGACGTTGGCGTCGCAGCGCAGGCTGCCCTCCTGCATCTCGCAGTCGCTGACCCCGACCCACTTGAGCGCGCGCTTGAGCTCCATCAGGTAGGCGTAGGCCTCGGCGGCGCTGCGGATCTCCGGCTCGGAGACGATCTCGACCAGCGGGACGCCGGCGCGATTGAGGTCGACCTCGGAATGCGGGCCGTCCTCCTGGTGGATCAGCTTGCCGGCGTCCTCTTCCATGTGGATGCGGGTCAGGTTGATGTACTTGGTCGAGCCGTCCTCGAGGTCGATGGTGATGCCGCCGCCGGTGCAGTAGGGCTCGTCGTACTGGCTGATCTGGTATCCCTTGGGCAGGTCGGGGTAGAAGTAGTGCTTGCGGTCGAACTTGGAATGCCGGTGGACGTTGGCTCCGACCGCGAGCGCAGCGCGCACCGCCAGTTCGACGGCGCGGCCATTGATCACCGGCAGCGCGCCAGGCAGGCCGAGCGATACCGGATCGACCTGGCTGTTGGGTTCGCGCCCGAACACGGTGGTCGCGCCCGAGAACATCTTGCTGGTGGTCTTGAGCTGGCAGTGGACTTCCAGACCGATCACCGGTTCGTATTCGAGCATGCGTCCTCCTCGGCGGGATGCGCAGGGTAGGCCGACCCGACGTGGAGGCAACGCAGGCGGTCCCGCGCTCGCCCTGGCGGCGCGCGCCCTGCCCGGGATAGTCCGACGATGGCCCGCAAGTGCCTCGCTTGTGATGCCCGTTACGAGGCCCCCGCCCGCGTCTGCCCGGCCTGCGGCAGCGACCAGGCGATGATCGTTCGTGACCCGACCCCTACGACCATCGACGGGGTCGCCAGCACCAGCGCGCAAGTGCCGCTGATGGCCTTGGCCCTGGCGGCGGCGACCGGCGGCGCCCCCGGTCTGGTGTTGGGGACCATCCTGCTGGTCGCCGGTGGACTCGGTGCCTGCCTGATCCTGCCCTTCGACCTCGCCCGCGTGGTCCGACCGATGGCGGGCGTGGTTGCCCTCGCCTACGTCGCCTTCGCCTGCCTGTCTCGCCAGTGGCTGTTCACCGCTATACCCGCTGTGCACGCCCTGGTGGTCATCGTCATGCTGGGCAGCGATCAGAGCCGCCGGTCGGTGCGCGGGGCGGTGGTCATCGGCTGGATCCTGACCGGCGTGGTCCTGGGATTGTCGCTGCTGGCGCTGTGGGAGAAGCCGCAGGGCTGGTGGACGGGCGAGACCCTCGCCGGCGTGCGCCTGCGCACGGCGACCGAATCCGAAGCCGAGGCCGAGGAAGGCTCATGGCCCGGGCCATGAGCGGGCGGTTGGCAGGGCCACGAGACCAGGCACGCTGCCGCCATGCCCGCTGACATCACCGCCCGTGGCCTCCCTGGCGAAGCCGCCGACCTCATCCGCTGGGGCAGCGACGGCTTGGTCCCGGTGATCGTGCAAAGTCAGGATGGCGGCGAGGTCCTGATGTTCGCCCACGCGGACCGTGCCGCGCTCGCGCGCACCCTCGCGACCCGCGAAGCCACGTTCTTCAGCCGCAGCCGCAATGCCCAATGGGTCAAAGGGGAGAGCTCCGGTCACCGCCAGCACGTCGTCGAGGTCCGCACCGACTGCGATGGCGACGTCCTGCTCTACCGCGTCGACGCTCCTGGTCCGGCCTGCCACCAGCTGCGGCGCAGCTGTTTCAGCAACCGGATCGACGCTGATGGGAGCGTCCACTGCGACCGGCCGATCATCGGATGACGTGCGGAGTGCGACGTGCGGCGTGCGGTGGTCCGTCCGGAGCGACGGCGCCACCATGAAAACCCTGACCGTATCGCGCGCCACCGCCGGCTTCATCGCGCGCGGACATCCCTGGGTACGACCCGACCGCTTCACCCGCGGCTTGGACCAGTTGCGGGCCGGGGACGAGGTCGTGCTGATCGACGAGCACGGGCGTGAACTGGCGTCGGCGCTCGCCGATCCCGGCGCCGCGGTGTGCGCTCGCGTCTACGATCGCCGACCCGGGGTGCCCTTCGCTCCCGTCGAAGCATTCGCCCGCGCCTGGACGGCGCGCGCCGCCATGCATGCCGATCCCGCGACCGACTGCTATCGCGTGGTCCACGGCGATGCCGACGGTCTGCCGGGCCTGCGCGTCGAACGCTACGGCGCGGTGCTGGTCGTGCTCGAACTCAGCGGCTGCATCGCCGCCGCCACCGAACTCGTGGCGCGCGCTGC
>JACDEC010000473.1 GCA_013816645.1 Planctomycetota bacterium | reverse complement strand
GTGCTGCTCCAGGCGCTCGATCGCGGCGTGGGCCTGCTCGACCGTCCATTCGGCGGGGACCACGAGATGGAAGTCGACGTAGACGAGGTCACCGGCGACGCGCACGCGCAGCTTGTGGCAGTCGATCCAATCGGGCTGGCGGATGTCGTTGATGGCGTCGACCACCGTGGTCAGCAGTTCGGTGTCGGCGGCGTCCATCAAGCCGGAGACCGCCCCTCGCGCCAAGCGCACGCCAGTGAACAGCACCACCGTGCCGAGGACGATGGCGACCAGCGGGTCGAGGATCTGCAAGCCGGTCGCCCACACCGCGGCGAGTCCCCCGATCGCGGCGACGCTGGTCCACACGTCGCTGAGCACATGGCGCGCGTCGGCCATCAGGATACCGGATCGGGTCCGGCGCGCGGCATCGAGCAGATAGAAGCCGAGGAGCAGGTTGATGACCGCGGCCGCGGCGGTCAGCCACAGGCCGGTCTGGGCCTCGTGCACCTCGGGCCCGAGCCACAGGCTGCGGCCCGCCGCCCAGAACACCGCCAGCGCGGTGGTCGCGACCATGCCGCCTTCGACCGCCACCGAGACGTGCTCGGCGCGACCGTGGCCATAGGGGTGGTCTTCGTCGGGCGGGCGCAGCGACCAGCGCATGCAGAAGTACATGAACAAGGTAGCGCCGACATGGACCACCGATTCGAGCGCGTCGGACAGGATCACCGTCGAGGCGGTGATCAACCAGGCGCCCAGCTTGATGACCAGCATGGCCAGGCCGACACCGACCGAGAGGCCGGCGGCGAGGACCCGTTGGCGGATGATGTCGGGAGGCTGGGTCACCGGCGGCATCATGGGCGCGCCGTCGCCGCTTCCAGACGCTGTGCGGGGGGCCTGCGAAAAACCTTGCCCGGCCCGAATTGACTGCCCACAACCGTTGGCTACGGTTCCGTTTGCTCCGGCTACCATTCGACTGGTTTCACCACCGTTCTACATGAACCGCCGACAGACCGCATCCGCACGCCCACCAAGTTTCGAGGATCACCGCCCCTTCGTCCACGCTCCAGGTTGTACGTGCTGATCGGTCTGCCCTGCATCGGCGGACGAGGTTTCCATGGGAGAGGTCATCGCGGGCCTGGTTGGCCTGCTCATCGGGGTCACCATCGGCGTGATCATGCTCGCCCAGCGGCTGCGCCGCCTGCGCCAAGAGCATGCTGATCGCCTCGAAGCCGATCGCGATGCCGCCGAGGCCGAGATCGAGCGCCTCACCGCCGAACGGCTGGCTGCGGCCCACGCAGACCTCGAAGTCGTCGTGGAGCGCGACCGCCAGCAGATCGCGGGAGCTCGCGCCGAGTTGCACGAGGCCGAGCTCAAGCTCGAGCGGCGCGAAGCCAAGCTATCCACCCGCGAGGAGACGCTGTCCGACCACGAAGCGAATCTCGACCGCAAGATGGACGCGCTCGACCGCCGCGACATCAAGCTGCGCGAGCTCGAAGGCTCGGTGGAGAAACGCCTGCTCGCCCTCGACGCGCGGACCGCGCAGCTCGCCCACCAGGCGCAGCAGGTCGAGGAGAACCTCGCCGCGATCTCCGGGTTCAGCCGCGAGGAGGCTCGCGAGGAGCTGCTGCGGCGCCTCGACGCCACCCTGGTCGAAGAGCAGTCCAAGCGCATCGCCCGGCACGAGAAGGACTACAGCGCGCGCGCCAAGGAGCTCGGCATCGAGATCATCGGCCGGGCCATCCAGCGTTACGCCGCCGAGCACACCGCCGAGAGCGCCGCGACCAAGGTGAAGATCGCCGACGAGGAGCTCAAGGGACGGATCATCGGCAAGGACGGGCGCAACATCAAGGCGTTCGAGCAGGCGACCGGCGTCGACCTGATCATCGACGAGACCCCGGGCGTGATCACCATCAGCTGCTTCAGCGGCCTGCGCCGCGAGATCGCCCGCCGCTGCCTGGAAGCGCTGCTCGAAGACGGCCGCATCCATCCCGCGCGCATCGAAGAAGCCCTGCTGAAAGTCCAGCAGGAGGTCGATCGCGAAGTCGTCAAACTCGGCGAGGACGCCGCCTACGCCTGCGACGTCTCGGGGTTGCATCCCCAGCTCATCAAGCTGCTGGGCAAGCTGCATTGGCGCACCAGCTACGGGCAGAACGTGCTCAAGCACACCCAGGAGGTCGCCTTCCTGTGCGGCGCGATGGCCGGCGACCTCGGGCTCGATCCCAAGCTCGGGCGGCGCTGCGGCTTGCTCCACGACATCGGCAAGGCGATCGACCACGAGCAGGAGGGCAGCCACCCCCAGCTCGGGTTCGAGGCGCTCAAGCGCTGGGGCGAGAACGAGATCGTCGCCAACGCCGCGCTCGCCCACCACGAGGGCCACGAGGTCCTCTCCGCCTACACCACGTTGGCCGCCGCCGCAGACGCGATTTCGGCCGCCCGCCCAGGCGCGCGCAGCGAAAACGTCGAGCGCTACATCAAGCGGCTCGAACAGCTCGAGGACATCGCCTGCAGCTTCAAGGGCATCTCCAAGGCCTACGCCATCCAGGCCGGCCGCGAGCTGCGGGTGATCGTCAATGGGCACGCCCTGCAGGACGTGGAACTCGCCAAGCTCGCCCGCGACATCGCGCGGCGCATCGAGGACGAGGTCGCCTATCCCGGCGAGGTCAAGGTCACCCTGATCCGCGAGATGCGCCAGGTCGCCGTCGCGCGCTGAATGGCTGCGCCCGGGTGCTGTCCGACCAGGCGATCACTGCAGCCAGGCGATCACTGCAGCCAGGCGATCACTGCAGCAAGGTGATCATCGCCTGGCCCATGGCGAGCAGGCCCGCTCCGACCATGACCGTGAATGCCAGCAACGCGGTATCGTCCCATTCCATATCGCCCCCGATGCCCAATGGATGATGCCCAATGGATGTATGTGATGCAGGATAGCGCCTGATCGCATGCATCGGCAGCCTCGCTTGCATGCGCCTGCACGCGTGAAGCAGGTTCGGGGAAAGGCGTTCTTGCAGCCGCGCGCGGTGCGCCCAGCCTCCGGTGATGGACCTGCGCGAGGCTGCTCATACCGCCTGCCGCGATGCCCTGATCCTGGCCGGACTGCAGCGCGATGGCTCGGCAGTTGCCGTGCTCGCCTCCCCTGCCGAGCTCCCACCCGACCCCCTGCCCGCTTTCGTCGCGTCCGCGGGACATGGGCGCGTCCTGCTCTGGGAAGGTGGTTCGTGGATGCTCGCCCAGGGAGCCGCATGGAGCGCGGCGGCTGGTGGCCCTGGCCGGCACATGGCGATTGCCGAGGCCGCGGCGCGGCTCGATGGCCGCTGCCG
>JACDEC010000472.1 GCA_013816645.1 Planctomycetota bacterium | reverse complement strand
GCTGCCGGGCAGGCGCGAGCCGGCGGCGACGTAGCGCCGCGGGGTTAGTTTGCCGGCGGCGAGCAGCGTGGCGTTGCCCCACGATTCGGTGTTCTGCCAGTAGAACTCGCGCGAAGTGACCCCGGGCTGCATGTTGTCGGCGTAGCGGTGGGTCGGCCAGTTCTTGCCGCTGGGGTCGCCCCACAGGAACTCGCAGCCGATGCGGATGGTCAAACCGGCGGCGATGGCCGGCGGCTTCTCGTAGAGCACGCTCCAGGGCACGCGCACTTCCTGGGTGTAGCCCTTGCCGTCGGCGTCCTTGCGGAACGCCATGGCGATGCCGCGCCCGAGTTCCGCGCCGTCGCTCGCCTGGACCACGAACTGCGGATCGCCGCCGCCGCCGGGGGCGTGCGTGATGTGCATGGTGGCGCGGGCCTGCTCGGTGAAGTGCCACGACGTGAGGTGGCTGATGCGATCGGCCTGCACGCGGATCTGCCAGCAGTCCCCCTTCCAACCGTCGTTCGGCGCGAAGGTCGCGTCGACCATGTTGCCCATCGGCGTCGGATCGCGCCACTTCGCCGCGAAGTAGATGTGCTTGGCGTCCCACATCGCCGCGCTCTCGACGGAATAGCGGTCGCGGATCGCGGTGTCGGCGAAGGACCAGTTGCGGCCAGACCAATCCCAGTCCGCGAGGTCGCCGTCGATCGCCACCGCGCCCGGCGCGGGCACGACCGACAGCCCCTCGTTCTGGCTCTGCCGACCGATCATGTTGGCCGCGACGTCGGCGGCGTTCGCGCCGGCGGCGAGCAGCAGGAGGGCGGAGACGGAGCAGCGTGTGGCGATCATGGGATCCTCGGGTTCAGGCGGGGGAGATGCTGGCGGCGGGCGATTCGGTCTCGTCCTCGAAGCGCGCGGCGACCGGGGTGTGACCAGCGCAAGGACGGCCGGCCAGGCGCTGGTCGACGGCGGTGAGGCAGGCGCGCAATACCTGGAGCGCGTCGAAGCCGAGCCGCTGCACGCTCAGCACGCTGGGTGCCGGCCAGGGGAAGTTGCAGTGCGCGACCACCGCGACTTCAGCGGGCACGCGCACCCCGGCGTCGACCAGCCCGCCGAGCGCGTGCTCGACCAGGTTGTCGTCGGCGATGATCAGCCCATCGGGCAGCTGGCGTTGGCCGGGCTGGAAGAGCAGCTGGGTCAGGCTGCGCGCCCACGTCGGCCCGACGCCGTTCAGCGGCACGGCCTGCACCAGCCAGGGATCCGGGGAACAGCCGAGGCGCGCGAGTTCGCGGCGCAGCGCAGCGCCAGGAAACCCCTCGACTACCAGAGCGGCGACGCGTTGGCATCCGCGCTCGACCAGATGCCCGACCGCGCGGGCAATGAAGGAGTCCATGTCGGGGTAGACACCGGGCATGGCGACCATCGAGTTCCCGGCCTTGATCGCCACGCGCGGGATGTCGACAGCGAGGAGTTCGGATCCCTCCATGTCGTGCGGCGAGGACGCGAAGACGATGCCGGCGAGGCGCTGGGCGCGCGCGTCGGCGAGCAGCCGTGCGTAGTCGCGGTTGTGCTCGCGCGCGTCGACGCCCTCGTAGATCACCAGTTCACGCTCGCCGCGCTCGGCCATCGCCCGCGCCTCGTTGGCGAGCGCGACCCAGAAACGGCTGCTGCGCGGTTCGGTCGGGAAGACCACGGCGATGCGGTGCAGGTGCGGCGGACGCTCGACGACCACCGTCCCCCCGCGACCGTTGGTGGCGATGAAGCCGTCGGCGAGCAGGGCGTCGAAGACCTGCTGGATGGTGCCGCCGCTGACCGAGAACTCGGTCTGGAGGTCGGCTCGGCGGGGGAGCAGCTCGCCGGGTGGATAAACACCAGAAGTAATGCGATTACGGATGGTTACGTCGATCTCTGCCTGTTTACGCGCGGGACGGGTGGTGCGGCGGGCCGGCATTGATATCACTAATGATAGTATTTATACTGATATCAATGAGTAAGTGTGCTCTGCCCTGACGGGAGACTCCCACGGGAACTGCCCAGTCCACGAGGCGCCTCGTCTGCAGTAAGAGGTAGCTGTGCGTCGCGTGATCACCTGGAGCTGCCTCGGCCTGGCGGCGATCCTGTTGCTGGTCGCTGGCAGCGGGATCTTCGCGCTGCGCCGCTGGCCTGAGCAGGTCGTACCGCGCCTCCCCCTGCGCATATGCCTGCTGGTCGGCGCGCTCACGGATCGCAACGGCGCGCACCTGATCGCGGAACGGCTGTGCCAATCTGCATCCGTGGATCTGGTCCTGAGCGAATTCGCTGCGTCGCCGCGACGCTGCCGGCGTGCCCTCGAACTGCTCGGACCGAAATGCGACCAGCTGCCTGATCGATTGAGCGCGGCGGTCGACCCGCTCACCAATGACCCCGAGCCCGGTATTCGTCGCGCAGCGCGCGGTTGCTTTTCCTCCTTCAGCCTCGCCCAACTCTGGAGCAGGCGCGCTCTCGAGGGTAAGGCGTTGCCCGTGCCGACGACTGCGATCGGCCCGGGACGCTGGATCCCGTCCCCCGAGGCAGCAGCGGCCCTGAACTGCTCGGCATTCCTGGGCGCTGGCTACGACCACCGCGGGCCGAGCAGATACAAGCCCTTCCTGGCCTCGCTGCTCGCGACCCTGCTCGGCACACAGGATGCGCGCGGCCGTTTCGCCGCCGACGACCGCGATCACGCCATGATCGCCATGACGCTCTGCGAGGCCTACGCGATGTCCAATGACCCCGCGCTGAAATCGCCAGCGCAGGGCGGGCTCGACTGGATCCTGCGCGACGAGGACTCGGGACCAGAGGCGCGCTGGGCGCGCAACACCGACGTCTTCGTGTTCGATCTCTGGGCGATGAAGTGCGGGCAGTCCGCGGAATTGGGAACCGCTCTCCCGCGCTGCGATGCCTGGCGCCGCTCGGTGCCCGGCTTCGGCACGACCTGGGCCGCGAACGGCATCGAGAGCACCAACTCCCCGGGCCGGGCGGCCGCGCTGCGAGCGGTGTGCTGCTGCTACCTCGGCGATACACCCGGATTGGCCGCGATCCCCGCCGCGGATTTCGCCGACGCATCCGATCCTGACGAACTCACCGCATACCTGCGCAGCTTGGGCGCATTCTGCCGGGATGGGAAGACGTTCGAGGCAGCCAATATCCCAATCCGCGATCGCCTGGTCGAAGGACAGCTCTGGGGTACCGATGCGCCGCTGCGCGGGTGCTTCTCGCCGCGGGGCGATCCAGCAGAGCACGCCATGCGGCTGCTGCAGTTCGAATTCTATTATCGCTGACGGGGGCTGGAGATCGGGGGCC
>JACDEC010000471.1 GCA_013816645.1 Planctomycetota bacterium | reverse complement strand
CGCCCCGGCGCTGCGCGGGCTCGGCGCGCGCGGCAGCCTGGTCGGCCGCATGGTCTGCGCCGCCTACGGCTACGACATTCTCGCCGCCGCCGATGCTCGACGGCTGCCCAGACCCGCGCATCGCCCGCTCCTGCTCTCGGTGATCGGCGACGCCGACCTCTTCGATTGGCGCGCGACGTGGCGCGCCTGGCGCCATTTCGCCGACGGGGCCCGCCCGTTGCGCACGCCCGCGCGAGCGCCCGGCCAACGCGCCTGGTTCGTGCTCGCGCCCGGGCGCTCTCATCCGCCCACGCCCGGCGACATCCTCGCCTGGCCGGAGCTGGTCCCGGTCATCGAGCAGTTCTTCGAGCGGGTGCTGAGCGAAGCGGAACAGCGCGATGCGCGGAACCGCTGACCAGCTCTGTACCCGATACCTCGGCCCCACACCGCTCATCGATCGAGGCCAGCGCCCGATCGCGCAGGGCTGTACCGACCCCCGACCCCTCGTTGAGGGCGGGCAGGGCCCCGCCGTCAACCAGGCGGCAAGCGGAAGCGGAGGTGCGCAGCACCGAGCATCCGCTGAGAGCCTGACCCCCGGCCCCCGTCCGAATCAGTAAGCCGACATCCCCGGATCGATCTCCTCGCCCCAGCGCAGGATCCCGCCCTCGAGGTTGACGACCTTGGCGAAGCCATGCTTCTGCAGGGTCTCGAGCGCCTTCATCGACCGGCGTCCCGACTTGCACTGGGCGACGACCAGCTTGTCCTTCCACGCCGAGAGCTCGCCGAGTCGGTTGGGCAGCTGGCCCAGCGGGATGTTGACGTTGCCCTCGATCTGGCAGATGCCGAGCTCGAAGGGTTCGCGGACGTCGAGCAGCAGGTGCTCGGTGCCGCGCTCGCGCAGCGCGGCGTAGTCGGCGACCGACATCTCGACCTGGGCGGGATGGGCGCCGCTCTCGCTGCGCTTGAGGCCGCAGAACTGCTCGTAGTCGATGAGCTGGGTGATCGTGCGCTTGGTGCCGCAGATCGGGCACGACGGATCCTTGCGCAACTTGAGCTCGCGGAACTCGAGCTTGAGCGCGTCGTAGCGAAGGAAGCGGCCGACCAGCGTGCGGCCGATGCCGGTCAGCACCTTGATCGCCTCGGTGGCCTGGATCATCGCGATCATGCCGGGCAGCACGCCGAGCACGCCGCCCTCGGCGCACGACGGCACCTCGCCGGGCGACGGCGGTTCGGGATACAGGCATCGGTAGCACGGCCCGCTCGACGCCGGCCGCGCGTCGAACACCGTGGCCTGGCCTTCGAAGCGGTAGATCGAGCCGTAGATGTTGACCTTGCCGAGCAGCACGCAGGCGTCGTTGACCAGGTAGCGGGTCGGGAAGTTGTCGGTGCCGTCGACGACCAGGTCGTACTTGGCGATGATCTGCAGGGCGTTGGCAGAGGAGATGCCCTCCTCGTAGGTCTCGACCACGGTCTTGGGATTGAGGTCGTTGATCCCGCGCTTCGCCGATTGCGCCTTGGAGGTGCCGACGTCCTGGGTGCGGTGGATGATCTGGCGCTGCAGGTTGGACACGTCGACGACGTCGAAGTCCATGATGCCGATGCGGCCGACGCCGGCGGCGGCAAGGTAGAGCGCGAGCGGCGAGCCGAGCCCGCCGGCGCCGATCAGCAGCACCGAGGCGTTGAGCAGCTTCTCCTGCGCCGCTTCGCCGAACTCGGGCAGGGTCAAGTGGCGCGCGTAGCGCAGGTAGTCGTCGCTGGTCAGGGCCATGTCCGCTCCGCTGGGAGGGCGCATTGTGCCCGACGCTCCTTAGGCGCAAGCGCGCCCGCCGTCACGCCGCGCAACCTTCAAACTCCGAGCAGCTCCCGCGCCGTCGGCGACAAGCGCGCCCAGGTCCGGTGCCGCAGGAATTCGCCTTGGTCGAGCTGCTGGGCGTTCCCGCACGCGGTATAGTAGGCGTGCAGCATGCGCCGCCGCGCGCCCGCGCGATTGACGGTCCCACCGTGCCAGCAATGCGCATTGAGCACCACCACCGTGCCGGCCGGTGCCAGGAGCAGGACCTCCCCGGGTTGGGGCCCGGCTGGATCGGCGTAGTGATCCGCTGGCGCGCCGACGCGCCGGTGACTGCCGGGGATCAGTCGGGTCGCACCGTTGTCCGCATGCAGGTCGTCGAGCAGCCACAAGGCATTGGCGACCTGGTACGGCTCGTCGTCGCTGGCGCGCGGCCCCCAATCGGCGTGCAGGGCCTGGTGACCGCCGCCCACCGTCGCCTCGCGCGCGTTCAGCGATGACAGCACGAAGGGTCGGCCGAGCACGTGCGCAACGGCGGCCAGTGTCTGCGGGTGCGTCCACACCCCGTCGAAGACCTCGCCCTTATTCACCAGGTCGCTCAACCGGACGGTGCCAGACTCCCGGGTGAATTCGCCGCCCGCAGCCGCGCCTTCGAGGGCGGCCAACTGGTCCACGCGCTCTGCGAGCTGCGCCCGCCAGCCCGGATCGATCACGCCGGGCAGGACTAGGTAGCCGTCGCGATCGAGGTCCCCGCGCTGCTCGTCGCTGAGCGGGGCCTGGGCGCCATCGGACTGGACATGTCCCTGGACGTTAGCGTGCGTGGTGGCGACAGGATTTGAAATCATGGAGGTTTCTAGCACGTATGACTGCTCATTCGCCATGGATGCTTCCGGCCGTGCCTGGACTATTCCGATGTAGCGATTCCCCGTCGCCACCCCGCACTAGGCTGCTGGCATGCCCGTCTTCGTGTCGATCGGCCACCTGCCCCATCCGCTCACCGCCACGCGCAGCCACCACCACGTCGACACCTGGGAGGTCTGCTGCTACCGCCAGGGCGAAGGCGTGGTGAGCATCGCCGGACGCGAGCTCGCCTTCGCGCCGGGCACGATCGTGGTCATCCCGCCGGGATGCACGCACCGCGAACGATCGGCTGGTGGTTTCACCACCGACTTCCTGCACCTGCGCGAGGTCGAGTCCGAGCTGCCCGGCGTGCTGGTGCTGCACGACGACGACCAGGGTTCGTACCGCACGCTCGCCGACCAGCTCGAGCGCGAGTACACGCTGCGCGAAGCGGGCTGGCGCCCGGTATGCCAACAACTGACTGCGGTGCTGGTCCACTACCTCAAACGCTGGGCAGCGGGCGACGCCGACGGCGATGATCTCGTCGCGCGCATCAAGCACCGTTGCGCCGAGCACCTGCACGACCCGACCTATTCGGCGGGCAACGCGCTCGACGGCCTGCGCTGCACCCCCGACCACGCGCGACGGCTGTTCCGGCGCGCCACCGGGGTCGCGCCGGCCGTCTACCTC
>JACDEC010000058.1 GCA_013816645.1 Planctomycetota bacterium | reverse complement strand
CAGGCCTACGTCTTCACCATGCTCAGCGCCATGTTCATCGGCGCGAGCATCCACCCCGAGCATTGATCTCGCCGTCACCCAAGGAGTCCTCATGGACCTCGTCGCCATCGCCCAGACCGTCGCCCAAGCCACCGTGGCCGCCACGGACACCGTGACCACCACGACCACGGCGTTCAGCTACGCCCCGCTCGGCGCCGGCATCGCCGCCGGCCTGGCCGTGCTCGGCGCCGGCATCGGCATCGGCAAGCTCGCCGCCGCCGCCCTCGAAGGCAGCGCCCGCCAGCCCGAGATGCAGGGCAAGCTGCAGACCATGATGATCCTCGGCATCGCCTTCGTCGAAGCGCTCGCCCTGATCGCGCTGATGGTGTTCCCGTTCCTGGTCAAGTGACCGACCCGGCTGCGTCCGCTTAAACCCAGTCATCGAGGTTGTTGGGCATGGAATTCCTGCTCGATCACGCCTACAGCTACTTCTTCGGCCTGGCCGCCTTCCTGATCTTCGCGACCGTGATCGCCAAGGTCGGGATCCGTCCGATCGTCCAGGCGATCGACGCGCGCGAGGCCAAGCTCAAGTCCGAGCTCAAGGAGTCCGAGGACGCCTACGCCAAGGCCAAGCAGCTCAAGGAGGCGCTCGACGCCCAGCTGCGCAACGCCGAGTC
Organism: Planctomycetota bacterium; assembly: GCA_013816645.1. Lineage (GTDB taxonomy): Bacteria > Planctomycetota > UBA11346 > UBA11346 > UBA11346 > JACDEC01. The sequence continues at coordinate 10,084 of JACDEC010000058.1, read as the reverse complement.
CAAGATCGGCGAGATGATGGCCGAGGCGCGGCGCGACGGCGAGGCCGCCAAGGCCCAGCTGGTCGAGCACGGCCGCGTCGAGCTCGACGCGATCCGCACCCGCGCGCTGCGCGAGATCGACGCGGCGCGGTCCGCGGCGGTGATCAACCTGCGCGCCGAGGTGGCCGAGATCGCCACGTCGGTCGCCGAGAAGATCATCCGCCAGAACCTCGACGCGGCCAAGCACGAGCAGCTCGTGACCACCGCGATCGACGCCTACGAGACCAAGGGGCGGGCGAAGTGATGAAGATGCTCGTCTACGCTGTCGCCGCTGCATCGCGGTCGAGGAGCCCCCGGAGGGGGCGGCAGGCCGTAGCCGGGGGCGTGAGCCCCCGGACCGTCGCGGGCATCAGCCCGCGCGGAGGTTGATCATGGCTGCTGGCACGGTCGCTGCGGTGTACGCCCAGGCGCTGCTCGAGCTCGCCGACGAGCGCGGTCGTCGCGCTGACGTCGTCGACGACTGCCGCGAGCTGGTCGAGCTGCTGCGCCAGCGGCCCGATCTGTTCGCGGGCATGGAAGATCCGAAGGTCGGGAAGGTCCACGCCAAGGACGCGCTCGGCGTGGCGTTCCACGGCAAGATCAAGCAGGAGACCTTCGACCTGCTCAGGCTGCTCGTCGACCGCAACCGCTTGCGCGACCTGCCCGCCATCGCCGCCGAGGCGATCGCGCGCGCCGAACGCGCTGCCGGCACCGTCCACGTCACCGCCACCACCGCCGAGGCGCTCTCGTCCCCGGCGCAGGCCCGACTGACCGACAGTCTCAAGCGCCTGCTCGGGCAGGGCGTGGTCCTGCACACCGCCGTCGATCCGTCGCTGATCGGTGGCCTGACCCTGCGCGTCGACGACCTGTTCGTCGACGGCAGCGTCCGCCGCCAGCTCGCTGAAATGAAATCGCTCATCCTCAATGCCCCGCTGCGCCCAGACCTCTGGGAAGGCCAGCCCGAAGGAGTCCCCGCGTGAAGATCCGTGCCGATGAAATGACCAGCGTCATCAAGGACCAGCTCAAGAACTACGGAGCCCAGGTCCAGGTCGACGAGGTCGGTACCATCGTCCAGGTCGGCGACGGCATCGCCCGCATCACCGGGCTGAAAGGCGCGCTCGCCGGCGAGATGCTCGCCTTCGAGAACGGCTCGTTCGGCCTGGCGCTGAACCTCGAAGAGGAGTCGATCGGCGCGGTGGTGCTCGGCGAGTACACCTCGCTCAAGGAAGGCGGCCTGGTCCGTCGCACCAAGCGCGTGCTCGAAGTCCCCGTCGGCCAGGCGCTGCTCGGCCGCGTGGTCGACTCGCTCGGTCGCCCGATCGACGGCAAGGGCCCGATCGCCAATGAGGCCACCCGCCGCGTCGAGAGCCCGGCGCCCGGCCTGGCCGACCGCAAGAGCGTGCACGAGCCGCTGCAGACCGGCCTCAAGGCCATCGACGCGATGATCCCGGTCGGTCGCGGCCAGCGCGAGCTGATCATCGGCGACCGCAAGACCGGCAAGACCGCGATCTGCGTCGACACCATCATCAATCAGAAGGGCAAGGGCGTCGTCTGCGTCTACGTCGCCATCGGCCAGAAGGAGTCGACGGTCGCGGCGATCGTCAAGCAGCTCGAAGAGACCGGCGCGATGGCCTACACCATCGTGGTCAGTGCCTCGGCTTCGCAGCCGGCGCCGCTGCAGTTCCTTGCGCCCTACGCGGGTGCGGCGATGGCCGAGTACTTCATGTACAACACCTGGGAACAGGACGCCGGTCTGCCCAAGCAGGTCAACGGCAAGTACCTGCCCAAGGCCACCACGGACGGCGGCCGCGGCATGGCCACCTTCATCGCCTACGACGACCTCACCAAGCAGGCTGCCTCGTACCGCGAGATGTCGCTGCTGCTGCGCCGTCCGCCCGGCCGCGAAGCCTTCCCCGGCGACGTGTTCTATCTGCACTCGCGCCTGCTCGAGCGCTCGGCGAAGCTCTCCGACAAGCTCGGCGGCGGCTCGCTGACCGCGTTCCCGGTCATCGAGACCCAGGAAGGCGAGGTCTCGGCCTACATCCCGACCAACGTGATCTCGATCACCGACGGCCAGATCTACCTGCAGCCCGACCTCTTCAACGCCGGCCAGCGCCCCGCGGTCGACGTCGGCATCTCGGTCAGCCGCGTCGGCGGTGACGCGCAGATCAAGGCGATGAAGAAGGTCGCCGGCACCTTGCGCCTCGACCTCGCCGCATTCCGCGAGCTCGAAGCCTTCGCCCAGCTCGGCACCGAGCTCGACCCGGCCACCCAGCGCCAGCTCGACCGCGGCGCGCGCATGGTCGAGCTGCTCAAGCAGGGCCAGGCCCAGCCGCTGAACGTCGAGGACCAGGTGCTGATGATCAAGGGTTCCGGCGAAGGCATGCTCGACAGCATCCCGGTCGCCAACGTCGGCGCCTACGAGAAGGAATTCCTGACCTTCGTGTCGACCGAGTACCCCGAGATCGGCAAGGAGATCCGCGAGAAGAAGGAGATCGGCGACGAGACCAACAAGAAGTTCGCCGAGGCGATCAAGCGCTTCGTCGCGAACTTCAAGGCCAAGCACAAGCTGGGCTGACGGCCAGCCGGGGTCGGGGGCTGGGGGTCAGGGGCCGGTGACGGCACCTCCCGGTTCATCCGACCCCCGACCCCCGACCCCCGACCCCCGTCCGTGAACTAATGGCCAACCTCAGAGATCTTCGCCGGCGCCGCACCAGCGTCGCCAACACCAAGAAGATCACCCGCACCATGGAACTGGTGGCGTCGGCGAAGCTCAAGAAGGCGCAGGACGCCGCCGCGGCGTCGCGCCCGTACGCCGACGCGCTGCGCGAGCTGGTCGCCAAGCTGTCGGCCGCCGGCGGCGACGACGTCGGCCATCCCCTGATGGCCAAGCGCGCGGCGAAGAAGGTCGTGATCCTGGTCTGCACCTCGGATCGCGGCCTGGCTGGCGCGTTCAACGCCAACCTGGTCAACAAGGCCATCGAGCGCGCCGACGAGCACATCGCCGCCGGGCGCACGGTCGAGTTCGTCGCCCTGGGCAAGAAGGCGGCCTCGACGCTGGCCTTCAACGGCACGCCGGCCGCCGCGACCCACACCAAGATCATGGACGCGCCGAAGTACGCGCAGGCGCAGAAGCTCGCCGACGCGCTGATCGAGCGCTTCCTCGCATCCGGAGTCGACCTCGTCGAGGTGGTCTACGCGCGCTTCATCTCCGCGGCGCGCCAGGTGCCCGATCACCTCGCGCTGCTGCCCGCGGGCGCTAGCGACGCGTCCGCGCCCAAGGCCAAGGGACCGACCAAGGACTTCCAGTTCCACCCCAACGCGGGCGAACTCCTGGCGCAGCTCATCCCGCAGATGGTCAAGACCGCGCTGTTCAGCGCGCTGCTCCAGACCAGCGCCGCCGAGCATGCCGCGCGCCGCGTCGCCATGAAGAACGCGACCGACGCCGCCAGCGACATGCTCAAGGCGCTCAACACCGCCTACAACCGCGGTCGCCAGGGCAAGATCACCCAGGAAATCGCCGAGATCGTCGGCGCCGTCGAGGCGATGGCATGATTGCCACGGGTCCGGAAGTCCGGCTTCTTTCAAGGAAGTCAGCCGGAAGTCCGGAAGTCGCTGCCGCTCTGCGGCAGGGAACCGTGCGCACTGCTCTTTCTCAAGTTCTTCCGACTTCCGGACTTCCGGACTTCCGGACTTCCGGACTCTCCCAGCAAGGATTCCCATGACCACCGCCACCGCATCCAACACCGGCAAGGTCGTCCAGATCATCGGCGTGACCTTCGACGCCGAGTTCGAGGTCCTGCCCGGGATCTACAACGCGCTCGAGATCACCCTCGAGGATCCCGCGACCGGCGCCAAGAGCACGCTGATCGCCGAGGTCCAGCAGCACCTCGGCCGCAACCGCGTGCGCGCGGTGGCGATGAGCTCGACCGACGGCCTGGCGCGCGGCGCCTTGGCCGTCGATACCGGCGCGCCGATCGCGATGCCGGTCGGCAAGGAGACGCTCGGCCGCATCTTCAACGTCATCGGCCAGGCGATCGACAACGGCCCGCAGGTCAGCGCCGCCTGCCCGCGCCTGCCGATCCACCGCTCGGCGCCGGCGTTCAAAGACCTCAATCCTGAGACCGAGATCTTCGTCACCGGCATCAAAGTCGTCGACCTGCTCGCGCCCTACGTGAAGGGCGGCAAGATCGGCCTCTTCGGCGGCGCCGGCGTCGGCAAGACCGTCATCCTGATGGAGCTGATCAACAACGTCGCCAAGGCCCACGGCGGCTTCTCGGTGTTCGCCGGCGTCGGCGAGCGCACCCGCGAGGGCAACGACCTGTGGAACGAGATGATCGAGTCGGACGTCATCAAAGTCCAGAAGGACGAGAAGGGCCACGCCAAGTGGGACCTCAACGGCCACCCCATGCTCAAGACCGGCGAGAGCCGCTGCTCGCTGGTCTACGGCCAGATGAACGAGCCGCCCGGCGCGCGCCTGCGCGTCGCGCTCTCGGCTCTGACGCAGGCTGAGAGTCTGCGCGATGAATCGGGCAAGGACGTGCTGCTCTTCATCGACAACATCTTCCGCTTCACCCAGGCTGGTTCCGAGGTGTCGGCGCTGCTCGGCCGCCTGCCCAGCGCGGTGGGCTACCAGCCGACCCTGGCCACCGAGATGGGCCAGCTGCAGGAACGCATCACCTCGACCAAGAACGGCTCGATCACCTCGATCCAGGCCGTGTACGTGCCGGCCGACGACTATACCGACCCGGCGCCGGCCAACACCTTCGCCCACCTCGACGCGACCACCAACCTGGCGCGCGGCATCGCCGAGAAGGGCATCTTCCCGGCGGTCGATCCGCTGGCCTCGACCTCGCGCATCATGCAGCCGCACATCGTCGGCGAGCGCCACTACAAGTGCGCGCGCGGCGTGCAGAAGGTGCTCCAGCGCTACAAGGACCTCAAGGACATCATCTCGATCCTCGGCGTCGACGAACTGTCCGACGACGACAAGCGCCTGGTCAGCCGTGCGCGCCGTCTCGAGCGCTTCATGTCCCAGCCATTCGCGGTGGCCGAGCAGTTCACCGGCATGAAGGGCATCATCATGAAGCTGGATGACACCATCCGCAGCTTCGAGGCGATCCTCTCCGGCGAGTACGACACCCTGCCCGAGTCGGCGTTCATGTACGTCGGCACCATCGAGGACGTGGTCGCCAAGGCGGAGAAGCTCAAGAAGTAAGGCCCAGGACTGGGGTCAGGGGTCAGGGCCAGCGCCGCCTCTGACCGACCCCCGACCCCCAACCCCCGGCCCCCGTGGACTCCCTATGACCCTCGCCGTCTCGATCATCACTCCCGAACGCACGCTGCCCGCGTACCAGGCGGACCACGTCACGCTGCCGGCGTTCGATGGCGAGGTCGGCATCCGCACCGGCCATGCGCCGTTCGTCTTCCTGCTCGGCGTCGGCAATCTCAGCATCAAGAGCTCGTCGCAGGCCAACGTCGTGCTGGCGGTGAAGGGCGGCGTGGCCCAGATCGCCGACAACGAACTCAAGATCCTCGCTGAGTCGGTGGTCGAGTCCGATCGCATCAGCGAGCACGAACTGGTCACCAAGCTCGAGAAGCTGCTCGCCAAGAGCTACGAGGATCCGCTCGAATTGGCCGAGGCACGCACCCAGGCGCACTGGTTCGCGACCCAGCTCAAGCTGGCCGGTAAGGCCGTGCCGGATCTCAGCAAACTCGGTTTGTAGCTTTTACAGACGCTCGCTGTCGGCTGCGCCTCCTGGCTCGCGGCGGGCGCCGGCCTGGTGCTGTTTTTCGCCTGCCGCTGAAACGATACGAGCGCGGCCATGCGGCCGCGCTCGCTGTGAATCACGCGAGATTCGCGCTTAAGCTGGCGAGAGCCTCGTCAGGCGTCCGCCGTCGCGCAGCCACTCGCCGACGAAGATGTTGCCCTTGGAATCGCGGGCGATGCCATGCGGGCTGATGAAGCGGCCGTCGATGCGGTCCTCGCGCGGCACGTTGGGGTAGCCGGCGACGTGGCTCGGCCATTGGCCGGGCCGCATGTCGGGGTGGGCGCCGAGCGTCGCGACGTGGTTGTAGTCCTTGTCCCACACCAGCACCGCGCCGAAGAGGTCAGGGATGATGGTGACGTCGCCGTGCACGCGCACCGTGCAGGGATAGCGCAGGCCGCGCGAGATGATGGTCTGCTTGTGGGCTCCGCTGAGCGACAGCACCTGCACGCGCACATTGGCGCGGTCGGCGACCAGCAGCACCGGCTCGGCACCGCGGTTATCGATGCAGATGCCGTGCGGGCAATCGAACTGGCCGGGACCGTTGCCCTTCCAGCCGATGGTCTGGACGTGCTCGCCGGCGGCGGTGTAGCGGTGGATCAGCGATTGGCCGTAGCCGTCGGTCACGTAGATGTCGCCGTTGGGCGCGATCGCGACGTCGGTCGGTTTGTAGTTGGCGCCGTTGGGATAGGCCGCGTGCACCGGCTTCTTCAGCTCGAGCAGTTCCTTGCCGTCGAGCGTGCACTTCACCACCGTGGCGAGTTCGTAATCGACGACGTAGAGGAATTCCTGGTCGCCGCGCCGGTCGTAGCCCAGCCCGTGCGCGCCGCGCGCGAAGCGGTTGCCCCAGCCGCGCACGAAACGGCCCTGCGGATCGAATTCGAGCAGCGCGGGATGCTGGTCGTCGCCGTTCTGCTGCAGCACGAAGACGTGGTCGCGTCGATCGACGGCGAGGCCGTGGCAGTCGCCGAGCGGGAAGCCGCTGGGCAACTGGAAATGGTCGTGGGCGAAGCGGTAGCTGGCCGGAGCGGTCGCGGATTTCATGGGCGGGAACATAATGCCGGATCGATGGATGGAAGCGTGCGCGAGCGCTGCGTCGACCGAGAACGTGCGCGGCGGCGGTTCGCGAATAAAGGCAAGAAGTCAGGCAAGAAGTCAGGCAATCTGCCCGGCGTGGGAAGCTTCCGAGCGCACGGCAACAGCACATGGACAGCCTCACCATCGGACAGAATCACTATGACCAACGGTCAGCGATTCGACATTCCGGAGCGAGGCCCGTGGGATTAGGCCCCGTTTCGTCGCGACGTCCCACACCCTCGACGAGATGAATCGAAAACGAGCCTTCCCAGAGTACGCGGCACCACATCATGCGCCGCCATGGCCGATGAGGTGACAGCGAAGGATCCGGAACGCCTCAGCGCCGTGCTCGCTCAGATCTATCCCCAGGCGCGCTGCGAACTCCTGGTCCGCGATCCCTGGGATCTGCTGGTCGCCGCGATCCTCTCGGCCCGCACCTCCGACATCCAGGTCAACCGGGTGATGGCGGTGCTCTGCGAGCATTTCTGCGGACCCGAGGCCTACGCGTCGCTCGACCACCGCACGCTCGCCAAGGTGATCGCCAAGGTCCCGCTCTTCCAGCAGAAGGCGCGCGCCATCGTCGAAGCCGCGCGCCGGGTGATGACCCATCACCGCGGCAAGGTGCCGGACACCATGAAGGAATTGTCGGCGCTGCCCGGCGTCGGTCGCAAGACCGCCGCGGTGGTGTTGGGCAATGCCTTCGGTATTCCCGCAATCGCCGCCGACATCCACGTCCAGCGCATCGTCCGCCGACTCGGCTGGATCGACCGCGAGCACGCCGTGGACGCCGAACGGGCGATCGCCAAGCGGTTCCCTCCGCACTACTGGATCGAATTGTGCCATCGGCTGATCCGGCTGGGGCGCGAGCATTGCCGGCCCATCAACCCGAAGTGCGCGACCTGCCCGTTCATGGGCGCCTGCCCCAAGAACGGGGTCGGCGAATCGCGCTGAGGGTCTCGCCGCGGCGAGCATTTTGACCGCTTGGCGCTTGGCGCTTGGTGCTTGGCGCCTATCCGGCCTCCAGCCGCGCAATCAGCCGATTGAGCATCCGCGCCACGACCTGAGCCCGTTCAACGATTTCCCCTGCGATGCCCAAATCGAGGCAGCCAAGATCTCCAGCGATGATCGCCTGAGCCTCGACTTCGGCGGCTGAGGCTTTGGCCATGATGAGGAAGCGTCGGAACTCGCGATCCGAACCGTGCTCGGATCCTTCAGCGATTGTGCTCGCAACCGAGATCGCTGCGCGTCGGATCTGTGATTTGAGATCGCCTTCCGCGCGCATCCCGTTGCTCGCAGCAGAGACGAGCCTCAGCAGTTCTCGAGCCTGCTGCCAGACGTGAAGTCGAGTGAATCGTGCCATGGGTGGATTCCTTTCACCCACCGGGGGCCGGGCCGCGCGCAGGGGGTCAAGGCCGGCGCAGCCGCCGAGCGCAGCGAGGGCAGCTTGACGCCGAGCACGACCCGGACATTGGGGGGTGCAAGGAATCCACCAGCCTAGTCCTGGGACGTCTTCGCTTGGCTTGGCGCTTGGCTTGGCTTGGCGCTTGGCGCTAGGCGCTAGGCGCCTGACCCTTCGCCCCGCGCTCGTGCGCTTCCCTTAATCAATCCCGCAACAACGTCGACGGGTTGCGACCCAGGAACACCGCCGCCGCCGCCAGCGAGGCCGCCAGGAAGAGCATCGCCCAGGTCGCGAAGGCGCAGGCGATCGCCGGGCCCGGGCCGATCACCGCGACCAGGTCGTAGATCACCTTGGTGATCGGCCAATAGGCGCGCTGCTGGGCGATGATCAGCGAGTCGGACACTTCGAGCATGCTGGCGCTGAAGGTCATGATCCCGCCAGCGGCCAGTGATCCCGCGATCAGCGGCAGGGTGATGCGCCGCAAGCGGGTGATCGCGGTCGCGCCGCATGCCGCCGCAGCCTCCTCGAGCACCGGCGGGGCCATGGCCAGGCCGGCGTGGACTGCCCGGAGGGCGTGGGGCAGGCGGCGCACCGCGTAGGCGATCACCAGCAGCAGCGTCGGGTTCTGGGTCGGATCGATGTACGGCCGCAGCGTCGGTGCGAAGCGACCGACGGCGTAGCCGATGGTCAGGAAGCCGAACGCCATCACCAGGCCGGGCACGGCGAGCGGCACCATGGCCAGGGCATCGAGCGCGCGCGATCCCGGTGGACGCCAGCGCGCCACCACCCACGCCACCGCAAGACCGAGGGCGAGCGCGACGATGGTGGCGGCGCAGCTGTAGATCAGGCTGTTGACGATGCTCGGGACGACATCGGGGTGCGACAGCGCGTCGCGGTAGTACTGGGTGGTGACCGCGTGCGGCAGCGCGCCGCCGTGCCAGTCGCGGGCGATCGATAGGGTCACCACGGTGAGGTGCGGAGCGGCGGCGAACAGCACGGTCAGCGCAAACGGCGTCCAGGCTAACGCGGCGCGCCAGCCGCGCAGCCTGGTCGCGCTGTGCGCGACCTGGCCCTTGGCGGCGAGCGCATCGGCGGGGCGGCCAGCGAGCAACCGGGCCACGCCGTAGCATAGGGCTGCGCAGGCGAGCATGATCACCGCCAGGGCCAGCGGCAGCTGGTTGTTGTGGATGTCGGCCAAGCCGTTGAAGACCTGCACCGGGGTGACCCGCTCGAAGCCGAGCAGCAATGGTGTTCCCAGTTCGGTGAAGCTCCACACGAACACCAGTGAGCCGCCGGCGAGCAGGCCCGGCTTGAGCAGCGGCACCACCACCCGCCGGAACACCGTCGCTCGCGACGCGCCGACCGCGTGCGCGGCTTCGAGCAGGCTGGGATCCATACGCCCGAACGACGCCGCCAAGGTCAGGTAGAGGATGGGATACAGTCCGAGCGCTTCGACCACGCACACCGCGGCCAAGCGGTGATCACCCAGCCAATCCGGTCCGGCTCCCGCTGCCCACAGGCCGAGCGCGGCGCCGACCGAGTTGACCACGCCATAGGCTCCGAGCAGTTGGAAGACGCCGAGCGCGCCGACGAACGGCGGCAGGATCAGCGGCGCCAGCAGCAGGCCTTCGGCCAGGCCCCGGCCGGTGAAGCGGTAGCGCCAGGCGATCCACGCCAAGGGCAGGGCGATGGCGAAGCATAAGGTGGTGACGATGGTCGCGATGAGCAGGGCGTTGCCCAAGCCGGCGCGCAGCGCCGGATGGCGCAGCGCCTCGCCCAGCCAGAAGGGCGTCGCGCCGCCGCCGAGCACGCTGAGCACCGG
>JACDEC010000470.1 GCA_013816645.1 Planctomycetota bacterium | reverse complement strand
CGCCAGGGGCGCGGCCGCCGAACCGTCGCCGGAGTCGTCGCCGGACAGGGCGACGTGGATGTCGGTCGTGGTCATGGCTGGCTCGCTGCGTGGAGGGTGCGGAGCGATCGTGATCTGCAACCCTGCCGTCCGCCCTGCAACATGCGCGCATCGCCGCCTGACAAATCAGCGCCTTCCATACGCTCCAGGCCATGCTCATCAAACCCATCACCGTCCGACTGATCGCCTACGGACCGCAGGCCAACCTGGATGCCCTGCGCGGCCGCGCCGAAGACGTGCTCAAGGACGAGCACGGCAAAGTCGATGCCGCCTGCTTCGTGATCATTCCCGCGCGCGAGGTGCATGCCGAGATCATCGCCAAGCGCCTGGATGTCGAGGTGCCCCTGAAGGCGCCCACGGCCAGCCGCCCCGGCATCGCCATCACCCTGCCCGAAGTCAACGAACGGCTGACCACGGAGTGGTTGTTCGAGATGCCGGTGGCCAAGACCTGCGTGGTGTTCGCCACCTGGTTCAGCCCGCGCGAGGCGGTGGCCTGGCAGCTGCTCATCGCCCAGGGCAACCGCTGGTCCGAGAATCGTCCGCACACTGCTCTGTCCGATCAGACCGATCAGGCCGGGCACTGACCCGAGTTCGCAGCGCACCCGTGTCCCGACGCCGCCGCATCGATGCCGAACATCCCGCCTACGACCCCAGCGCCTGCGACGCGGATGGCCGGGCGCAGTGCCGACGCTGCCTGAGTGCGCTCGCCAATTCCCAGGCGATGTTCTGCAGCGCGGCTTGCGCGCACGAGTTCACAATCCGCTCGAGCTCGGCCTATGCGCGTCAGGCGGTGTTCCGCCGCGATCGCGGGGTGTGCACCCATTGCCGGCTCGACTGCGGCCTGCTCGACCGGGTCATCGCCCGCCTGCGCCGCGGCAGCGCGGACGCCGGGCGAGATCCCAGCGACGAGCTCACCGACCAGCCCGTCGCGCAGCCCGTGGACGAGGAGGGCGAAGCCACCGCGCTGTGGCTGATCGAGCAGCTGGGCCTCGGACGTCGCAAGCGGTCCTGCTCGCTGTGGCAGGCCGACCACCGCGTGGCCTTCAGCGAGGGCGGCGCCGACTGCGGCCAGGGCAACCTGCGCACCCTCTGCCTCGCATGCCATCGCCGGCAGACGCGCGACCTGCATCATCGGCAGAAAGCGCTGCGCCAGGGCTGACCGTGCACGGGTTCTGACCGCGACGCTGCGCGTGGCTTGCACGCTGCGCTCGCCCGCCAACGCTCGCCGCGCCCCGCCGTAGGTCCTCTGCCCATGCGCTTGCTCACCCTCCTCTTGACCATCCTCGCACTGGCCTGCCTGGACGGAGGCCTGGGCGCCGCCGTCGCCGATCCGATCCGCACCGGCGCCTCGACGCTGGTCTTCAGCGAACGCCACCCCGCATCGGCCTACGCGGCGATGGAGCAGCGCTGGAAGTGGCCGACGACCACCGACTATTGGAAGCAGGGCGGCTACGACATCGCCGGCGAATCGTTCGCCGCCTACGTTCCCGCCGACTACGACGGCACGCGGCCCTACGGCCTGGTCGTCGGCTTCAGCAATCGCGACGAGGGCGCGGTGCCCAGCGAGTGGACCCCGGTGCTCGACCGGCACGCGCTGATCTGGGTCGGCGCCAACCAGGCGGGCTTCAGCCGCAACGCCCAGGCCCGGCTCGCGCTCGCCCTCGACGCCGTGCACGGCATGACCACGCGCTGCGCGATCGACCCGCGGCGCGTCTCTGTCTGCGGCGGTCCAGGCAACGCCGGCCGCCAGGCGAATTGGGAACTGATCACCTATCCCGACGTCTTCACCGGATCGATCGCGATCGAGGTCTGCGATTACTACGTGTCCTTCCCGGCCACACCGCTCGCCGGCATGTATTCCGGCTTCCTGACCACGCCCGACTCGGCCCCCCTCGCGTTGGCGCGCACCCGTCGGCAGGTCCTCCTCTGCGGCACCCAGTCCGCGAATCATCTGGCCAAGATGCGCGGTGCGTTCGCCGCGTACCAGGCCGATGCCTTCCACCGCACCAGCATGTTCGAGGTCCCCGACCTGGCGTCGGGTCAGACTCCGAGCGCAGCCTGGTTCGAGCGCGCGCTGCGCTTCCTCGATCGTCCGCTGCGCTGGACCAGCCCGCAGGGCGGCACGCTGCTCGACACCTTGGAGCGAGCGGGCTTCAAGAACGTCAAGGGACGCTTCGGCCCCGGCAAGGCGATCAAACCAGCGCTCAGCGATCTGCAGGCCAAGGTCGAGCGCGGCGGCGCGCCGGCCGACGACGCCGCCCGCACCCTCGCCGCGGTGGACGGCTGGATCCGCGCGCAGGTCCTGCGTTGCACCGAGCTGTCAAAGCGGCGGCCGGCGCAGGCGATCGAGGAACTCGACGCGTTCATCGCGACGGTGCGCGGCCTACCCAGCGAAGCCGAGGCGGCGGAGCTGGTGAAGACGCTGCGCGCCGACGCCGACGTCGTCCAACTGGGGAAGCTGCGCGCCAAGGTCAGATCGCTGTTGGGCAACCTGGATCAGCAGGGACGCATCGACCCCCTGCTCAAGGCCCAGGCGGCGCTGCGCGCCAAGCTCGGCGAGCTCAAGGCCGCGGTCGCCGCCGATGCCGCGGTGGCGGCGGAGATCGAGGAGATCCTACTCGATCTGTGATGGGCATGCGGACCAGCGACGATCTCAGCGAGTCGTCGCCGCGATCACCGCGCACACCAGCGCGACCGCGGCGAACAGGCCGAGTCCCCAGAGGATCCCACGGCGCACGATCGGCCCCTGCGCGATGCCCTCAGCGCGTAGGAAATCAGCAGGTTGGTCCGTTCGCGGGTCTCGAGGTCGATGATCCATTTCGGCCCGAAGCGACCATGGCTGCGATAGCGGTAGCGGCGGCCACCGTGCCGGAAGCGGAAGCCGAGCCCGAAGAAGATCGCCAGGATCGTCGCCACGATGACGGCCAGGATCGCGAAGCGCGCGTTCCACGACAACCCGGGGAACAGCAGCAGCACCGGTGCCGTGGCGAACGAGCAGCCGATGAGCAGGGCGATGCAGCGCGCGAACGCGGCGGCGAAGGTCGAGTCCTCGCGCGGTCGCGGATCCGGGCTCCGCTGCCGATCAGGCACTACGAACGCATCGCCGCCTGATCCCGATGGGCTGACCGGTTCGACCACGACGCTGCGCCTGGTGCGCTTCGACGCCTGGCCGCCGCGCTGGTGGAACTGGCAGCGTCAGGGCTGGACGCCGCTGCCGTGGACGCCGGGCGTGGCGCTGGACCTGGGCGCGCAGGGCAGCTGGTCGGC
>JACDEC010000469.1 GCA_013816645.1 Planctomycetota bacterium | reverse complement strand
CCCCGGACCCGCACTGAGAACGGGGCTCTCGCCCCGGACCCGCACTTGGAACGGGGCTCTCGCTCCGGACCCGCACTTGGAACGGGGCTCGCGCCCCGGACCCGCACTCCGGATGGGGCTCTCGCTCCTGAATCCGAAGAGTGCACTGGCTGTCGCCACAGCACGTTCGGCGACTTCCCAGCGCCACACGAGCGCCAACGGACAGCACGTGGACGGAGGGTGGGCGGAGCGCATCCAAGGCGTTGCAACTGCGTCTGGGCATCCGTAGCGTGGTCCTGCATGCAGACCGACGGGGCACATCCAAGCCTCTGCCCGCACACCACTAACCGATAGGCGCTGGTACCTTCCCATGGGATTCCAGGGTCAACTCAGCTCCGTCAACCTGACGGACATCTTCCAGACGCTGAACATGAACCGGCAGACCGGCACGCTCTCGGTGAGCGGCCCGGCCGGCGTCCAGCACATCTGGTTCGAACAGGGCCAGATCGCGCTGTGCACCGCGACGCGCATCGGCGGACGCCCCTTCCTGATCAACGCGCTGCTGCGCAAGGGCCTGATCACCGATCAGCAGGCTGACGAGATCGCGGCGCGGTCTGCGCGCGACAACCAGGACGTGCGCTCGGCGGCGTTGGCCAGCGGCCTGGTCGCCGAGCCGGATCTCGACGAACTGTGCGCCTGGTGCATCGAGGAGATCGCCTGCCCGGTGTTCGAATGGAAGGAAGGCGACTTCACCTTCACCGATGGCGGCCCGGTCGCCGACCTCGAAACGCCCGACGTCATCGCGATGGGCGCGACCCGGCTGCAGACCACCTCGCTGGTGCTCGAAGCAACCCGCCGCGAAGACGAGTGGAAGCGCATCCGCGAAGTCGTGCCCGATCCGAACACGCTCTACGTGGTCGACAACGCGGGCCGGGCGAATCTCAAGAACGTCGAGAGCGATCCGGAGATGCTCAAGGTGCTGCGCTTCCTCGATGGGCGGCACAATGTCGACGCGATCTCGGAGGCGGTCGGCGTCAGCCGCTTCGACGCCTTCGCCATCGTCGCGCAGCTCGTGCTCGCCGGCATCGCCCGCCTGCGCGCTCCCCAGGAGCTGCTCGACGATGCGGCGACGCTGCGCGCGCAGGGCGAGACCGCCAAGGCGGCCGAGCTGCTCGAGTCGCTGATCGGGCAGAGCAAGATCCCCGAAGTGGTGCGTCCGCTCGCCGAAGTGTCGGCCGAACTCAATCAGATCCCGCGGGCGGTCGAGCTCTACCTCGAGCTGATCCAGAACGCCCAGGACCAAGGTCAGCTCGACCAAGCACTCCTCGATCTCGATACGGTGATCCGCCTCTCACCGGCCGATCCCGACCTGCACTTCGACCGCGCCCAAGTGCTCACCGAACTCGGCCGCGCCGAGGACGCCGCCGGGGCCTACGTCTCGGCCGCGCAGTCGTACCTCGCCACCCGCGACATCTCGCAGGCGATCGACGCGTGCCACCGCGCCAAGAACCTGCTGCCGCGCGCGCCCGATCCGCACCGTTACCTCGCCAAAGCCTACCTGATGGACGGCCAGACCGAGAACGCGGTCATCGAATACAAATCGCTGTGGCACGCCCTGCTGAGCAACACCCGCCCGCGCAAGGCGCTGGAGATGCTCAAGCAGACCCTCGACAGCGACTGCAAGTTCGCCGCGGTCAAGGAACAGGTGATCAGCCACGCGCAGAGCTCGGAGGCGGTCAAGAACGGCAACGCCATCCGCATGCTGATCTACGCTGTGGCGGTGCTGGTGATCGGCTTCGGCGGCTGGTGGACCTACGATGCCATCTCCACCCGGATCAACGGCCAGCAGGCCAAGGACGAGGTCCAGGGCATCAAATCCGAGATGAGCCAACTGATGGCAGAACTCCGCCACGACATCCTGACCAAGCGCATAGACACCTTGCGCCGCACCTACAGCACGCGATCCGACATCACCGAGGAATGCGAGCTCCTGCTCAGGGAGGTCGTCGGCGATCAGCATAAGCGCGCGACGGCGCTGCTCGATACAGCCAAGGCTGAACTCGAGAGCGGGAAGATCGACGTGGCCGCGAAAACGTACCAACGCGTCATCGAGGCTTTCCCGACATCGCAGCACGCGGTCGACGCGGAATCCGGCCTGCGGGGCGTGCGTGGTCTCCAGGAAGAGCAACAGTGGTCGGAGTCGATCGCCGATATCGATGCGCTGTGGGAGGCCTACGAATGGGATCCCGCGCTCGCCAAGGCCACCGAACTGCTCGCGCGCAAGGACCTGCCACCGCGCATCCAGGTCAAGCTCACCGATCGCAAGGTCAAGTGGACCCAGACCATCGACAATTCGCAGGACCAGTTCCGTCGCGGCAAGGTCTTCGAGGGCCGCGGCCGCAAGCGCGATGCCATCGCCGCCTACAAACGCGCGCTCACCGGGCAAGGCGACAAGCGCACCGACGCGCGCAACCGCTTGGCCGAGATCGAGCGCGGGTTCATCGACGAGTTGCACAAGCGGATGATGGACACCTTCAGCGCCAGCGATGACGCCGCTGCGTTCGCGCTGCTGGCCGACCTCAAGATCCAGTTGAAGGAAGCCACCACCGTCGACGCCACCAACTACCTCGCCGACCTCAAGCTGCCCTTCGTCGTCCAGGTCGACAACCCGCGGACCTACCTGGTGGTGAAGCGCCAGGGCGCGCGCGAAGAGACGGTGCGCGCGCCGGATGGCGCCACCGGATCCTGGAAGCACGTGCTGATGTACGCCGTCGACGAATCGGCCTCGCTCGAAGCGCGCCGACCCGGCTTCGGCGTCCAGACCGTGATCATCAACGTCGACGGCAAGCGCGGCGGCGCGCAGGTATCGCCGAAGCGCGGGCCGTTGTGGACCACCCACATCGGCGGGATCCCGACCACCGTCCCAGCCGCCAGCGGGCGCTATGTGCTGGTTGGCACCGACAAACCCTCGCTCGAAGTCATCGACGCGGCGCTGGGCACCAGCAAGCCGGTGCTCTTCGCCAACGTCGGCTCGGAACTGACCGGCGCTCCCTACCTGTTCCACAATCGCGCCTACGTCGTCATCGATGACCAGATCATCGCCATCGACTTGACCACCCGCACCCAATCCTGGTCCTATCCTGAGAACGGAACCCTGGCCCAGATCATGCCGGGCAGCCTGTGGGTGCAGGAGAATCCGCTCATCCCTGGCAACCTCCAGCTCTTCGCCGGCACCCAGAGCGGCAAGCTGATCACCATCGCCATCGACGGGGACGATGTCCGGGAATGGAAGCCATACGCCCTCGACTCCGGGGTCACGGGGTCGCTGC
>JACDEC010000057.1 GCA_013816645.1 Planctomycetota bacterium | reverse complement strand
ACGGTACGCTGACCGCTCGGCCGGATGGTGCCGAGAGCTGGAGCGTGACGGTTGCGCTTCCGACGTTCTCGCTCACCGGCTGACTGCCGACCGACCAGGCGACGGTCGGCGGCAGGTCGGCGGCATCGTCGGTGATCGTGATGGTCAGGGCCTGCAGTCCGACAGCGCCGGTGCCGGCGTTGGTCGGCCCGGCGATCGCCAGGATCACGGTCTCGGGGTCTTCATCGAAGGCATCGCTGGCCACGCTCACGCTGACCGTCGCACTGGTCGCTCCCGCGGCGATGGTCAGCGGGCTGGCGCCGGCGCTGATCGTGTAATCAGCGGCTGTCGCGCTGCCGGCGATGGTATAGGGAACCGTCACCACGCGGCCGGACGGGGCGGACAACAAGATGGTCGCGGTGACCACGGTGTTGCCGGTCGCCGGCTCGACCACGCCCTGGGTGGCGGTGGAGAATTCGACCGTCGGCGTCGCGTTGCTGTCGGTGATGGTCGCGGTGTGGACTGTGACCGCGCCCACTCCGGCATTGGTGATCGGCGTGCCCATGGTCACCACCACGGTCTCGTTGTCCTCGTCGATGCTGTCGGCGAGGATGGTGATGGTGATGGTCTTGGTGGTGGCGGGCGCGGTGAAAGTGATCGGACTGGCGGTGATGGTGTAATCGGATCCGCCAGCGCTGCCGGTCAGCGTGAATGGCAGGGTGACATCCAACCCGGATGGAGCCGAGAGCTGCGCGGTCACGGTCAAGGTCCCGCTCTCGGCGACGCTGGTCTGGCTCGCGGACGTGAAGGTCACGGTCGGCGGATTGTCGTCGTCGGTGATGGTTGCGGTGTGCACCGGGATGGCGCCCAAGGTCGCGTTGCCGGGCGGGCTGGTCATGGTCACCACGATCGTCTCGTTGTTCTCGTCGAGGGCGTCGGGGCTCACCGAGATGCTGATCGGCGTCGAGAGTGAGCCCGCCGGGATGGTGATCGGGGAGGCCGGGATCGAGTAGTCGGTGCCGCCAGCGGTGGCACTGCCGGACAGGGTGAACGGCACCGTCACCGCCCGGCCTGACAACGCCGAGAGCTGAGCGGTGATCGTCAGCGAACCGATGTTCTCGGCGCCAGATTGGTTGAGCGCGGTGAAGGTGACCGTCGGCGGCGTATCGTTGTCGAGGATGGTGGCGGTATGCGAGGAGGTGCCCGAAACGGTGGCGTTGGTCGCGCTGGTGATGGCGACCACCACCGTCTCGTCGTCCTCGTCGAGGGGATCGTCGGTGATGCCGATGGTGACGGCCGCGCTGATCGATCCCGCCGGGATGGTGATCGGGCTGGCGGTGAGGGTGTAATCGGTTCCGGTCGTCGCCGAGCCGCTCGCGCTGAAGAACACCGTGACATTCTGGCCGGATATCGCCGAGAGCTGCGCGGTGATCGCTGAGCTCACCGAAGCTTCGCCCGGAGTGGAGGCGCCCGCGGTGAAGGCGACGGTCGGCGTCGCATCGCCATCGAGGATGGTCACGGTGTGCGCAGTGAAGGAGGCGAGCGCGGCGTTGGTGGGGGCGCCCAGCGACACGGTGATGGTCTCGTCGGTTTCATCCAACGCGTCGTCGACGATGGTCAGGGTGACCGTGGCCGAGGTCGCACCCGGAGCGATGGTCAACGGAGACGGGGTCAGCGCACTGATGCCGTAATCGACCAGGCCGCCGCTGGCGCTGCCCGAGACGGTATAGGGAATGGTCGTGGTGCGCGCCGACACCGCCGACTGCACGACGGTGAGCGTGACCGTGGATGCGACTTCGGAGACGTTCTGCCCCGAGGTGATGAAGCGGACGGTCGGCGCGGGATCATTGTCGGTGACGCTGGCGATGACCGTGGCGACCGGCGCGCCCGCGTAGGCGGCATCGGCGTGCAGGCCGGCGCTGGTGGCGGCATGGGTGATGTTGCCGGGGTGCGGGTTGGCTTCGTACAGGGTATCGTTGACCGCGAAGACGTTGAGGGTGCGTTCGGTTGCCCAGTCCGCGCTGAGGATGGTCAGGCTGTTCTGCAGTCCGGATTCGCCGAGATTGCTGTCGACCGTGACCTGCACGTCGGCGGCAGCGGTGATGGTCACCCGTCCCGGGGCGATCTTCCAGAGCTCCCTGCCGAGGGACGTGGTTTCGGGGTCGAAGTACAGCGTGCCATCGTGCACCACCGCGTCATTGATGTTGGTCGACTGGCCGAAGGTCAGGTTGAAGTCGATGACCTGGACCGTCCCTGCCACCGTTCCGTCGGTCCGCCACATCTCGTAACCAGCGGCCTGATTGTGGGCGATGAAGAACAAGTAGCCGTCGGCGAGAGCGCCACCGAAGGGGAAGGAGGACTGGTCGCTCGGAGCGATATCGGCGAGCAGGTACGTGCCGGGAACGGTGCCGTCGCTGAACCACGGCTCCTTGCCCGCTCCAGCGGCATCATCGATCGACAACAGCACGGCGCCCTTGCCGTTACCGGCGAGGATCTCCAGATTCGTCGAGCCTGCGCCGAGCGTGAGGTCGCTGACCAGCACGGTACCACCAAGCGTGCCGTCGGTCTTCCACAGCTCGGCACCTTCCGCCGCGGTGGTGGCGATGAAGAAGACCGTGCCATCCCCGCCCGCCACCAGGTTGTAGGGATTGGAGGATCCGCTGAGCTCGATATCGCGCAGGATCCCCGCGTTGCCGACCGAACCATCGCTGAACCAGAGTTCGGTATCGGTGCCGTCGTACGCGGGGAAGACCACGCCGCCGTTGGTCGCCACGATCTGGTTGATGAACGCAGGCCCGAAGACGTTGATCGCCATGACCTCGACGGTGCCGGCAGGCGTTCCGTCGCTGGTCCAGAGCGACTCGCCGGTGCCGGAGTACGCGGAGAAGAACAGGAGACCGTTGGCGACGGTCAGCGCATTCGGATTGGAGCCGCCGGACGGGTTGATGTTAGCGAGGGACATGGTGCCAGCAGGCGTGCCATCGGTCACCCACAGTTCGGTGCCGCTGATGCCGTCATCGGCGACGAAGAACACCAGCCCACCCATGGCGGTGAAGGAGTATGGGTAGCTCGATCCCGGCCCTGTGACGATGTTGGCCAGCAGGGTGGTTCCCGGATCGCTGCCATCACTCACCCAGAGTTCAGCACCTTCGCTCGTCGTGGTCGCCGCGAACACCACCCCGTTGAGCGACTCGCTGAAGCCGTTGGGATTCGATGACCCGCTGCCCGGTTCGATATCCTTGACCAGGGCGAGATCGGTGCCGGCGGCGTTCACCAGGAACAACTCCTGGCCGGTCCCGGACGCGGACGCGCTCAGCCACAGCGAGCCGCCCGCGGATGCCGCAGACTGCGGAGCGCCGGATGCGGCAATGGCGGGCGCGCTCGGCTCGATGTCCGCGACCAGCGCCAGGCTGCCGGTCTCGCCACGGTACGGCTCGAAACCCTGCGGACCGAAAGCGCTGAGGAAGACCATGCCGCCGGAAATGGACCGGAAATTCGCCGATGAGCTCGACGCGGGCCCGGGCTGGAGGTCGGCGAGCATCGTCGTCCCGAGGACCGAACCATCGGAGCGGTACGGCTCGTAGCCCGCCGCCGTGGTGTAGGCACTGAAGTAGACTCTGCCATCAAAAGCGAATATGATATTGGCGGGATTGCTGCCGCCTATGCCAGGCTCGATGTCGAGCAGGCGGCTGGTGCCGCCAATTGTTCCGTTGCTGAGCCAGAGCTCGCGTCCGGCGCTGGCGTCATCGGCGGCGAACACCATGCCCGCGGGCACCGCCGCGAAGGAGCCGGGACTGGAGCCGGTGAGGCCGGGATAGAGGTCGCCCATCGAGATGGTCCCAGCGGGGGTGCCATTGGTGACCCACAGTTCGGTGCCTTCGGTCGAGCTGGTCGCCGAGAAGTAGACCAGGCCATTGGAGAAGGTGAGGTTCCCCGGCGCGCTGCTCGTACTGCCCGCCATGATGTTGGCCAACTGGATGGTGCCGGCGCTGATCCCGTCGCTCGCCCAGATCTCCTGCCCGGCGAGCGCGGTCGTCGCAGCGAAGATGACCTGGCTGCCAGTGCTGACCATTTGGCGCGGAGTCGAACCAGTGGACCCAGCATAGATGTCCGCCACCAGGGTGGTGCCGAAGCTGGTGCCATCGCTGGCGTAGAGCTCGAAGCCAGTGGTGCCGTCGGTGCCGGCGAAGTAGAGCCGGCCGCCCATGGCCACCATCCCGCTGATAGTGGTCACGCCCGAACCCGAGCCGACGCGGATATCGCGCACCTGATTGGTGCCCGCGTAGGTGCCGTCCGAAATCCACAACTCCGATCCCGTCGAACCGTCGTTGGCATGGAACGCGACCCGGGCGCCGAATGCGGTGAGATTGACTGGCGAAGCGCTGGAGGTTCCGGGACGCAGGTCGCGCACCAGCATGGTCCCTGGCTCGGTTCCGTCGCTGATCCACAGCTCGGATCCGAAGACCCCGTCGTTGGCGACGAAGAACAGGCTGGATCCCACCACCGTCAAACGCGTCGGAATGCTGCTGGCGCTGCCCGGCGCGATGTCCTTGACCAGTTCGGTCACGACGCCGTTGCTGCGCCAGAGTTCCGTGCCGTTGGCGACGGTCGAGGCGCTGAAGTACACCATGCCAGCGAGCTCGACGAAACCGCTCGGCGAGGAACTGACCGGGCTGGTCCCGACGATGCCGGAGACGAGATCCTCGACCAGTTCGGGGATGACCCGCGGCCGACTGGCGAGCTTCACGGTGTAGGTATCGCTGACGGCTGGCGTGACTTCCGAAACCGCGGTGGAGCCGCCGCTCTGCTGGATGATGACGCCAGCACTGTTGTTGTCGGAGATCGTCACGATCACCGCCGACGACGGCATGTTGATGGGATAGAGCGCATCGACCCCATCGAGGATGTGGGTGATCCGCCCGGTATGGGGCCCCTCCACGGCATCGTCCGCGCGGGCCAGCACGGTCACGGTCTTCGGACTGCTCCAATCCGAGCTGCTGAAGCTGAGCGTGGTCTGGAAGTCGGCCACGCCCGCGTTGGTGTCGACCTGGCACTGACCGTCGTCGGTCCGGACCGAGATGGTGACCGTGGCCGCCGGCTGCGACGTCAGCCGCAAGGTGTAGCTGCCGGAGCCGCCGCCTTCGCTGAGCGCCAATGCGCCGGCGGTCACCAGGACGCCGGCAGCGTCGTCATCGACATTGACCACCACGACGTCGGGCACCGGCTTGGCATCATAGTTGACGTCGGTGCTGACCGAGTTGGAGGTGGTGATGGTGAAGTTGACGTTGCCGTCGTCGATGTCGTCGTTGACGCCGGTGACCGTGACGATCTGGGGCACATTCCAGTTGCTGCCGACGCCGTTGGTGAACGACAGCGAGGTCGGCGCCACCGTACCGCCGGTTCCGCTGGTGAGGCTGATGGTCACTCCCGAGGTGGGCCGACTGGTCAAGAGCACCCGGAACGTGGCTGTGCCGCCATTCTCGGCCACCGACAGCCCGGACACCGGGGTGACCTGGAAGCCGGCGACGTCGTTGTCCTTGTTCTCCATGAAGACAGGAGCCGGGATGATGCCGGTGTAATCACCCCCCGATGCCGCGCCCGGTACGATCTGGTAGCTGATGTCGGTGTCGTCGACGTCTTCGAGATCGACGCCGGTCACAGTGACCGTCTGCACCACATACCAATTCGCCGGCGTGAAGGTCAGGCTCGCGGGGGAGACCGTGCCCTCGCCCGTGTTCGACGACACCAGGCCGAAGGTCACGTTGGCCAACGGCTGGGTATTCAGCTGCACGGTGAAGCTGGCGGTGCCGCCGGACTCGGTGGTGATCAATGGCGTCGCCGCAGCGGTCGCCGGCGCGATCGTCACGCCGCGGATATCGGCAGGGTCGGTGATGGTGAAGGTATGGCTGGTGGTGGTTCCCAGGATGCAGTTGTCCGCGGCCGTCAGAGTGATGACGACGGTCTCGTTGTCGTCGTCGATGCTGTCGTTGATCAGCGACAGCAGGAGGCTCTGGCTCACCGTGCCCGCGCCAAAGCTCAGCTGCCCCGAGGCGAGCGTATAGTCGAGGCCGCCGCTCGCGGTACCGCCGGTGACGGTGTAGGCGACCTTGACGGTCTGGTCCGAAGCGTTGCTCAGATTGACCGCGATGAATTGCGAGGCCGTCTCCTCCGGGCCGCTGCTGGTGGCCAGGGTGAACGAGGCCACGCCTACCTTGCCTTCATAGGCGCCGCGATCGTAACTTCCGCCGAGCGGACGGTTCATATTGGTCGCGTCGGTGGAAGGCGACGTGGCGGATTCCGCGGTGTTGGCGCACGGACTGTCCGCGCGCAGGCGCAATCCATCGTCGAAGCTGAGGTAGCGATTGTCAGGGCCGTCGAGGTCGGCGGTATTGACGAACTTCGGGTCGTTCACGGCGATGGTGCTGTCGAAGTTGCTGGTCCCAACATAACCACCCTGGACGTGGCTGTAATTGACGGTCACCGAACCGCTGCCCGCCGAAATGCCCGGGGTGGTGGTGGCGGTATTGCCGTGGACGATCGAATTGCGCACGATGCTGTTGCCGCTCGCGGTGACGATGGCGATGGCCCCGCCCGTGCTGGCGTTATTGCCACGGATGGTGCAGTTGGTGAAGGTCGTGGTGCCGGAGAAAATAGCCGCGCCACCACCCGAGCTCGAACTGCTATTGCCGGCGAATAGGCAGTTGATGAAGGAATGAGACCCGCCTTCGGTGTAGAAGCCGCCTCCATTCGACGTGCCGATGTTGCCCTCGATGACCGAGGCGCTCGCGGTGAGGGTGCTGAGAGCGAAAATGCCGGTGCCGAACGCGCCTTGGTTGGCGCGGACCTGGCTGTTGCGCAGGATGAGGCCCGCGGTGGAACTATTGACGAAAACACCGCCACCGACGTTGTTGGGATAGGCCCCGTCGCAGGTGCCTCCGCGGATGGTGACGCCATCGAGGGTCGGCGTGGAGCCGGCGGAGTCGACGCGCACCACATGGTAGGAATTGTCCGTGGTCGAACCGACGGCGTTGATGTTGCCGTTGAGCTCGGTCTCGTTCACCAGCCAATTGCGCTGGCTGAGCGCGGTCTCGCTGCCCGCGAAACCGCCGTAGACGGCCACGCCCGGCTTGAGGGTGAATGAGATCGTGCGGTCCGTGCCGGACGTCGTCTTGTAGAGCCCGGAGGCGACCCAGATCTGATCGCCGCTCAAGGAGGCCGCCAGCGCGGCTTGCAGGTCGCGGTACGCGTCGGTCCAGGTGCCGCCGGTATTGGCGCCGACCGCGCCATCATCCACGTAGATCACCGTGCTCGCGGCGATCGAACTGCTCAACGCCACGCGCTCGTAGGCTCCGAGGTCGTGATTGGTATTCTGCGGGCGCGCTCGGCCGAGGAGGTCGATGATCGGGGCGTTGGTCGCCGTACCGCGGTTGATCAACTGACTGCCCGCGAGCGGCACCAGGCCGTCATCAGCGCTCATCCAGAGATTGTCGGCGCCATCACCGTCGCCTGAGCTCGCGAACGATGGCGCGACGTCGACGTTCCCGGTGCCGCCATGGGTCCAGGAGCCGGCGACGCTGCAATTGTTCGCCGATGGCGACACCGTTCCGGTGGCGTTGTACTGCGGTCCAGTGGTCGCGGAGTTGCCGCTGAGCACGCAGTTGACCAGGGTCATCGAGAAGGTGGCGTTGGAGTTATCGTACGCGATCGCGCCGCCGGTGGTGGCGCTGTTACCGACGAATGTGCAGCCGCGGATTGCCGCGGTCGCCGTACCGAAATAGATCGCTCCGCCCGAGCCCGTGCTGCAGGTGTTGCCGGCGAACACGCAACTGTCGAAGGTGGCGGAGGCCGTCACCGGCGTGGTCAAGCTGTGATACACGGCACCGCCCTGGCTCGCCGCCGAATTGCCGGCGAAGACGCAGCGCTCGAACACCGGGGCGACGGCCAACGCGATATTGAGTTCGTTATAGGTCGAGACCGCGCCGCCGAAGTTGGCGAAATTTGCGGTGAACACGCAATGGCGCACCAGCGGCGCCGCAGCATTGAGCAGTTGCAGGCCGCCGCCGTTACGCGTATTCGCTGCGGCACCATTGTCGCCGTAGCCGTCACGCACCGTGAAGCCGTCGAGCGTGGCGCCGGTCACGCCGACGACCACGCGGTAGCTGTTGTCGGTAGCGGTGCCGCCGACGTTGATGTCGCCGCTGAGGACGGTCTGGCTCTTGACCCAATCGCGCTGATCGCTGCGGGTCTCGCCTCCGGCGAAGCCACCGAGCACCGCCACGCCATTCTTCAAGGTGAAGGTCAGCGTGCGGTCGACGCCGGTGGTCGGCTTGTAGGTGCCGGCCTTGACCCAGATCTGGGTGTTGGCGACCGCCGCGGTGAGCGCCGACTGCAGGCTGGTGTAGGCGTTGGCCCAGGAGGTGCCGTTGTTCGAGCCGGCTAGCGCGCCGGCGTCGACGTAGATGATCGAACCCTCGTTGTCGTTGATCTGGGCGGTCGCCTGGACCAGGGTCGCGCCCAATCGATAGGACTGCATGGTGGTGGTCGACGGCTTGAGCGCGACCGTCACGCTTTCCGGTCCCTCGGCGAGCACATCGTCGATCGGCGCAATGGTATAGGAGGCCGAAGTGGCGCTCGCATTGATGATCAGGTTGGTCGCCAGCGTGGCGTAGTCGCTGCCGCCGATCGCCGAACCACCGATCGCCGTGTTCAGTCGGATCTGATCGACCAAGGTGCTGGACAGCGAGAAAGTGACGGTGGACGCCGTGGCCGGCTCGGCGGCCGTGCCGGCCACCGTGACCGAGACTGTCGGGACCACCTGCAGCGATACCTTAGTGGCCCCCTGATTGAGCGTTCCCCCATCGGGGTAATACGCATCGACGACGAAGAAGTAGGTGGTGCCGGCGACGGCATCGAAGCTCAGGAAACTCGTCGTACCGCCAGGGACGGGGTCGCCGAGTTGGACGCCGTCGCTGTATTCATCATTCAGCGATACCTGGGTGAGCGAAGCCACCGAATAGCCGGTGTACACCGCCAGCACGGTGTCATAGCCCGAACCCTTGGTCGACACCGCGACGCGCGCCGACGAGGTCGGGGTCCACTTCCACCAGGCGGTGTGAGCACCGCTGGCGAATGTCGGTTCGCCAGGCTCGCGGGTGAATCCGGTGTTATCGCTGGCGAGGAACGTCTGCGGCAGGATCGTCGGTACTGGCGTCGCGTTTGCGAAGTTGTCGTTGGACGCAGCCCACCCGCAGGGCGCGACCAGGCAACATGCCAACAATAGGATGACGATACGGGCTTGGGTGGGTCCGATGCACATCACAGGCGATTTCCGGAGTCAGCAGTGAGGGCTGTTCAAGGTCGCTTGAACATACCATGAATCGGGGCCAGAAGGACATGCCGGTCTTACGGACCGCCAAGTCGCCGGCAATGCGGCGAGTGCTGGCTGGCTCGCAACATCTGCAACATTACGAGCGCTCGTCGCCGGGGGTGTGGCGGGCCAAGGTCCGTAGCCTACAAGGAGTCGCGTCACTCCCGCGAGCCCTGCCGATGACTCCCCAGATCCTGATCGACGCCCTCATCCAAGCAGTTCGCAAGCGGCGCATACTCAGCCGCGTGCCCAGCGAGCGCCTCGGCGAAATGGCCAAGCAGAAGGGCATCGCCTCGGTCGATGACCTGCGCAAATGGATCACCAGCGGCGACGGCCTGAGCGGTCACCTCGCCAACCAGCTGAAGACGCTGCTGCCCAAGCAGGATGAGCCGCCCTGTGGCGGCTACATCCCCATCGCCCACCTCGCCGAAGGCGGCATGGGCACGGTCTGGCTGGCCTGCTCGCCGAAGAACGAGCTGGTGGTGATCAAGACGCTCAAAGGCAACCTGCCGGTCGCCGCCGGTTCGACCCAGGCCCAAGAATTCATCAAGCGCTTCGAACGCGAGGCCAGGATCACCCAGCAGCTGACCCACGGCGGGGTGGTGCGCTGCCTCGACGCTGGCGCGCGCGACGACGGCACGCTGTTCATGATCCTCGAGTACGTCGACTCCGGCGACCTCAAAGATCTCGTCGAATCGCGCGGCGGGCTCAACGAAGGCCTCGCCCTGGCCATCCTCTACCAGGTCGTCGACGGTCTCGCCGAAGCGCACCGCATCCACCTCATCCACCGCGACATCAAGCCGGCCAACATCTTCGTGTCGTCGGACGGCCGCGCCAAGCTCGCCGATTTCGGTATCGCGCGATCGACCGAGCAGAACCGCACCATGCTGACCATGGAAGGCGCGATCGTCGGCTCTCCGCTCTACATGTCGCCCGAGCAGATCGTCACCGATCCGCACCTCGACATCCGCAGCGACATCTACGCGCTCGGCGCGGTGCTCTACTACGCGCTCGCCGCGCAGGCCCCCTACGACGGCCGCATCCAGGAGGTCCTGCACAAGCACTGCACCGCGTCGATCCCCGACGTGCGCCTGCTGCGGCCGAAGATCTCGGAGCGCAGCCACGAGATCATCGTGACCTGCATGCAGAAGGAGCGGGCCAAACGCTACAAGGATCCGGCCGAGCTGCTCGCCGCGACCGCCAACGCCCTGGTCAAACTCGGGCTGACGCCGGGCAGCGCGATCGAGGAGGACACCCGTCCGGGCGACCTCTCCGACGACCAGGCCGGATTCCGCCCCGACATGCGCACCATGGCCGTCAACCTGTCCGACGGTGGCGCCACCCTCTCGGCCGACCTCAACAGCGGCGGCACCCTCGGGACGATCGACGCCCACACCATCGTCGCCAACCTGCTCGCTGA
>JACDEC010000468.1 GCA_013816645.1 Planctomycetota bacterium | reverse complement strand
GCCGGCGCCTGCTGGCTCGGTTCGCGGCGCTGTCCCGACCAGGCCGGCGACATCGCCCTGCTGATCGGTGCCGCGGTGTGCATCCAATTGCGCCTGCTCTGTAATCTCCTCGACGGCATGGTCGCGGTCGAAGGCGGCCTGCGATCGCCGACCGGCGAACTGTGGAACGACGTGCCCGACCGCTTCGCCGACGTACTGATCCTGGTGCCGGTGGGCTACGCGACCGGGGTCGCCTGGGGGCCTGAGCTCGGTTGGGTCGCCGGCATGGCGGCGCTGCTCACGGCCTACCAGCGCTGGCTCGGTGCCGGCGTCGGACGCGGCCAGGATTTCGGCGGGCCGCTGGCCAAGCCGCAGCGCATGGCGGTGCTCACCGTCGCCGGGCTGGTCGGGGCGGCGGCCCGGCCGTGGCAGCACGACGGACAAGTCCTGTTCGCGGCGCTGGGCTTGATCGTGCTCGGAGCGCTGCTCACCGTCGCGCTGCGTCTGAGGCGCCTGGCCCGACGCATGGGCACCCCGCCGTGATCTTCGCCGGGCTGGTGCGGCTGATCACCGGCGCGCAGGCGCGCTGGCAGGGGTGCGCGCCCGAGCCGCGCCAGCGCATCTACTTCGCCAACCACGTCTCCAACCTCGATGGCCCGGTGATCTGGGCGACGCTGCCGCGGGCGCTGCGCCTGCGCACCCGGCCGATCGCCGCCCAGGATTATTGGGAGAAGGGCTGGGTGCGTCCGTGGCTCGCGCACCGCGTGCTCAAGGCGGTGCTGATCGCGCGCACCGCGATCGGCGCGCGCAACAACCCGCTGGTGCCGATGGAAGCCGCGCTCGACGAGGGCTCGTCGCTGATCATCTTCCCCGAGGGCAAGCGCCAGGGCGACGAGGACGCCGGCATGAACCCGTTCAAGCCGGGCCTCTGGCACCTCGCCACCCGCCACCCCGAGGTCGAACTGGTGCCGGTCTGGCTCGAGAACCTCAACCGCATCCTGCCGCGCGGCGAGATCTTGATCGTGCCGCTGATGGCGTCGGTGACCTTCGGCGAGCCGCTGGCGCGCATTGCCGACGAGGACAAGGCCGCGTTCCTGGCCCGCGCGCTGGCGGCGGTCACCGCCCTGGCCGCGCAGGGGGACGCCTGACATGCCCTGGTTGAGCCTGCCCCACCTGAGCCCGACCACGCTGCGCTTCCTGATCGGCGTCGCCGCGTTCCTGGCCCTGGCCAGCCTGGTCGGCGGAGTGCTGGCGCTGACTCTGCGCGGCGAACGCGCCCGCGCCACGGTCGCCAACCTCAACGCGCGCATCCGCTCGTGGTGGGTGATGGTCGGCGTGGTGGTCGGCGCCGGTCTCGCCGGGGTGGGCGCGGCCTGCATCCTCTTCGGGCTGATCTCGTTCCTGGCGCTGCGCGAGTTCGTCACGCTGTCGCCGACCCGACGCGGCGATCATCGCACCTTGTTCTGGTTGTTCTTCATCGTCGTGCCCGCGCAGTTCTGGCTGGTCTGGGACAACTGGTACGGCCTGGCCAGCGTCTTCGTGCCGGTGTGGGTGTTCCTGTTCATCGCCGCGCGCTCGGTCGCAGCGGGCGACACCCGCGACTACCTCGCCCGCGTCGCGCGCATCCACGCCGCGACCATGATCTGCGTGTACTTCGTCAGCCATGCGCCGCTGCTGCTGCAGCTGTCGACGCCCGAGCGACCGGCGCTGGGACTCGACCTGCTGCTCTACCTGATCGCGGTCTCGCAACTCAGCGACGTCTTCCAGTACATGTGGGGCAAGCTCTGCGGGCGCCACCCGGTGGCGCCGACCATCAGCCCGAACAAGACCTGGGAGGGGCTGATCGGCGGCGGACTGACCGCGATCGCGGTCGGCACCGGGTTGTGGTGGATGACGCCGTTCGCGTGGTGGCAGAGCGCCCTGTTCGCGGCGGTGATCGTGTTCTGCGGCTTCATCGGCGGGCTGGTGATGTCGGCGATCAAGCGCGACGCCGGAGTGAAGGATTGGGGCCACCTGATCCCCGGTCACGGCGGCATCGTCGACCGCATCGATTCGCTGGCCTTCGCGGCTCCTGCTTTCCTCCACCTGCTCCGCTACCACCTGCCCTGACCCGCTCGGCACAGGAGTTACGGGAACTTGACGCCCATAAAGTTAACATATGTTATCAAACAGGAGAACCGCGATGTCACCGCTCATCCTGTCCCTCGCCGTGCTGCGCATCATCTGGCGCGTCACCCTGTGCTTCCTGATCGCGGATCTCATCGTCGGCCTGGTGCACTGGCTCGAGGACGGCTACGGCAGCCCGGATTGGCCACTGATCGGCGCGGCGGTGATCGCCCCCAACCTGCTGCATCACGCCCAGCCCCGCGCCTTCCTGGCCAAGTCGTGGTGGCGCAGCGCCGATCTCCAGGTCGTGGCCGGCGCGCTGATCCTGGGCACGGCCGCGCTGGTCGGCTGGTTCAGCGCCGAGCTGCTGCTGATCGTGGTGCTGGTGGTCAACGCCAACGAGATCCACAAGTGGGCGCATCGCACCCGCACCGAGAACGGCCGGCTGATCACCTTTCTGCAGGAATGGAAACTGATCCAGGGACGCGCGCACCATGGGCGTCACCACGGCGGCGAACGCAACAGCCACTACTGCAGCGTCACCGCCTGGGTGAATCCGCTGGTCGAGCGCGTCGGCCTGTGGCGCGGCCTCGAGCGGCTGATCACTCGGCTCACCGGCACGCTGCCACGCATCGATCCCGCAGTGCTCGCCCGCCGCGCCCGCGCGGTGTGACCATGCTCGAGGCGCCCGGCGCGTCCGGGATGCTCTGCGTGTCGGTGATGGCGACCAGATTGCCCAGCGCGTCGTAGGTCTTCCCGGTGGAGTGCCCGGCGGTGTCGTCGCCGACAGCGGGGGGATGATCGGCTGCGGGCGAAACGCCCGCAGCTGATCATCGCCGAGGACGTGCGCTATCAGGATGGACGCAGGCCATGCCGTGGCGTCGCCCGCCATGAGCAGCCACCCGGGGCTTGCTGTTCACAATAAGCGTGTGTCCTTTATTGCCATTTAATAAGCGTGTGTCCTTTATTGCCATTTATTGCCATCCAATAAGCGTGTGTCCTTTATTGCCATCCATGTGTCCTTTATTGCCATCCAATAAGCGTGTGTCCTTTATTGCCATCCAATCCCCGACAGGCTCCTAGCCCGCAAGCGCGGCGAGCTGCAGTTGACGTTGTTCCAGGCGGTGGAGAGCCAGGCGTTGCAGCGCCTGAAGTCGCTGGACCTCGACCAGCTCAGCCCGCGGCAGGCCCAGGACGCGCTGTATGCGCTGCAGGCGGCGGCGAA
>JACDEC010000467.1 GCA_013816645.1 Planctomycetota bacterium | reverse complement strand
GGCCTGAGCACCACGAGATGGAAGAGCGTCGCGCCCAACGCGTAGACGTCGCTGGCGCAGGTCGCCTCCTCGCCGCGCGCCTGCTCGGGGCTCATGTACAGCGGCGTGCCGATGCGCCCTTGCCCGCTGCCGGGTTCGGCGCTCGAGGCGGTTCCCCAGTCGAGCAGCAGCACGTCGCCGAAGCCGCCAAGCATGATGTTCGCGGGCTTGATGTCGCGGTGGACGATGCTCTGGGCGTGCGCCGCGCGCACCGCGTTGCAGACCTGCAGCATCACGGTGACCCGGCGGTTGAGGTCGACCATCATCGGCGGCGGCTCACCGGCGGCGGTGTCATCGATGGCGGCAGCCAGGGTCTGGCCGTCGACCCGGCGCATGGCGAACCACAGCTGCCCGGCTTCGGTCGAGCCGATGTCGTGGATCGGGAGGATGTTGGGGTGCTCGAGCCGCGCGGCGACCCTGGCTTCGTGCAGGAAGCCGGCGACCCGGGTCGGGCTCGCCGCGCTGTCGAGCACCTTGATCGCCACGTCGCGGCCGAGATCGCGATCGACCACCCGGTAGACCTGCCCTGAGGTGCCCTCGCCGAGCAGCCCGGCGATCGAGAAGCGCCGTTGACCGATCGCCGCCCCGACCGCGTCGAGCGCGGGCTGGACGAGCACCGGCAGCGCCTGCCGCGGCTTGGTCGCCCCGGTGGCGCTGCCATCCTGAACGGTCGCGTCCAATCCCCGGACAGCCGGCGGTACGTCCGGACGGGGGAGCGGGTCCATGACCGAGCGTAACACGGTTCGGGCCGCTTGGCCACGACACGAAAGCCCCGACGGGTAGGCACATCGACCTTCACCTCGTCGTTGGCCCCTTCCCCGCCAGCTCCTCCACACGCCAACGCGCCAGCCGCTCCTCGAAGGACGGCAATCGCGCAGCCCGCTGCCAGGGCGGTCGGGCGATAAATTCCCGCCATGCCGCGAGGGCCTCCTGGCTCCGTCCAGCCAGCTCCGCGCGGATGGCCTTCAGCAGCAGCAACTCGCTCCCCGCGAACATCCGGCAGGTCTGGGCGAGGAATGCGGCGTCATCGATGCGACCAGCCAGCCACATCGCCCGATGCCAGGGCCGCTGACGATACGTCCAACGGTGCTTGGCGATGACCTCGTCGCAGGCCCGCGACAACTCCCCGGCCCGCGCGTCGAGTTCATGCAGGAATGGCACCACCACCGCCGCGTCGATCATCTGCCGGTAGGGCGGGCTGACGCAGCGCGCCGCCTCGGCGAAGCGCCGATCGCCGGCATCGCGGTCACCGGCGATCCACGCCTCCAGCCCCAGCAGGGAGAGCGGCCATGCCGCGTGATCGCCGAGCAGCGGTCCCGGATCGAAGCGCTGCAGGGTGGCGATGTACGGCAAGAGCTCCTCGTAACGCCCCTGCGCCATCAGCGTCATCGCGTAATCATCGACCTTGGGGTCGAGATCGGCGGCGCGGCCGAGGAAGGGCAGGATCAGCGGACGCAGGGCCTCCTGGCGTTGCGGCAGGGCGAGCGCTTCCTCGAGCCTCCCGGCGTAGACCAGCGCGACCTCGCCCTCCGGCCACCAGGTCCCCGAAGGCAGCACAAAGTCGAGGAAGCGCTCCTCATCCAGCTTGCGTCGGCCGGCGTAATGCTCGGCGAATTCGGGATAATCGCGGTCGAGCTCCGCGCGACGACCCATGTCGTCCAGGGCGCCAGCGCAGATGAAGCGCTGCTCGGAGTAGTCGCGCAGCACCTCCTCGCAGCGGTCGAGCTTGCGCAGCGATTGGGCGACCAGCGTCCGCTGGCTGGGGAAGCGTTCGATGAGCTCGGCGTCCCGATCCAGCGCACTGAGGATCTTGGCACAGGCGCGGTCGGCGACGCGGATGTCGCTGAACTGGCGGTCGCGCAGATCCAGGCAGTGCTGCAGGAGGCCGCGGTTGCCCCACGCGTCCACCAGCAGGCGACGCACCATGTGCATCCATTGCCCGACCGCGTGCGCGCGCAGCTCCTGGTCGGCGCCTGACAGCACCGCGGCGAGGTCGTCGAGCGCGCCGCGGTGGTCGCCGCCGTCGAACCGTTGCTCCACCCGGTGCAGGGCGACCTTGCCGGAGAGCCGCTCATCGGTTACGGCCCGCCAGCTCTCCATGGCGACGGCGCGCTCCCCGGCGCGCCACTGGCACAGACCCTGGCGGTAGACCGCCTCCTCGGCCATCGCCTCGTTGCGGTGGCTGGCGGCAACGCGCGCGTACTCATCGGCCGCGGTGGCGTACATCCCGCGCTGGGCAAAGGCGTCGCCGACCGCGGTCGCCGGCATGCGCTGGGGCAGGCCGAGCGAGTAGACCTGCACATTGTCGAAGGCTTTGCCGGGGTAGTACCCGTAGAAGGCGAACCACCCTCCGACCAACGGCAGCTGGTCGCGGTAGCGGCACAGCAGTTCGCCGTCGACCGACAGCGAGATGGTGTCGTCGACGATCTCGACACGGATGCGGTAGGTCCGACCGACGACCGGCCGGAACGGGTGCTCGGCGAGGATGAAGGCGCTGCCGTTCTCGACGATGGCGCTGTAGGACGCTTCGAAGGCTCCGACCTGGGCGAGCAGGCCGTTCCAGCCCGTCGGCTTGCCGGAAACGGGGTCGGCGTCGTCGCGAATCCAGTAGAGCGAGAGGTCGCAGGGATGGCTGCCCGCGAGGATGGTGCCGTCGTACTCGATGGCGGTCGGCCCGAGCAGGCGATGGGGGTAGAGCAGGACTGCGTCGGTCGCCGAGGTGGTCACCAGCTGGCCGTCGCGACGCTCGAAGGATCCGCGCGTGACCTGCCAGCGCTCCCCCCAGGAGCCGTCGTCGAAACGTTCGACCATGATCGGCGCGCCCCAGGTCGCCAGCCGCGCGAGGCGCTCGCCCCACAGCAGCGCCACCAGGGTGAGGATCACCGCGCCGGCGAGCAGGCCGATGCCGAAGCGGCGGCCATGATCGCGCAGCGCCCGCCGGGCACGTTCGCCGATGGTGTCGCTGCAGGCGCTGATCGCCTGCCCACCCTGAAAGCGGGCGAGATCCTCGGCCATCGCCGCGACATCGGCGTAGCGCTGGCCCGGTTCGGCGGCCATGGCCTTGAGCGCGATCGCCAACAGGTGGCGCGGCACGCGGCGGCGCTCGTCGGCGGTGGGCAGGTCGATGTCGCCGGCGGCCTTGCGGCGCCAGAATTCCGCGGCGGCGTCGGCGACCAGCGGCGGGCGCAGCAGGATGAGCTGGTAGAGCGTCGCGCCGAGTGCGTAGATGTCGCTGGCGGCGGTGGCGGTTGCGCCGCGCGCCTGCTCGGGGCTCATGTA
>JACDEC010000466.1 GCA_013816645.1 Planctomycetota bacterium | reverse complement strand
GCGGCGACCTGGTCGACGAGGCGCTCGGACCGATCCGCGCCGCGGCGATCGACCGCTTCGACCGCGTGCAGCTCGCCGAGGTCATCGCGGTGTGCCGCGCCGCGCGCTCGCTGTCCGATGCCGGGCGCGAGCTGTTCGCGGCCTCGCGCCTGCGCAAGCGCTCGAGCAACGACGCCGACCGGCTCGCCAAGTACCTCGCGCGTTTCGGCCTCGCCTGGGACGCGGTGCGCGCTGGCCGATGAGGCGCAGCAGTTGCATCGTATGCCCCCGGGATTGACAGCGCCGGTCGCGACATTGTTGTGGAGGGGTGAGCCGACCGATGGTCATCCTCCACGTCGACGACAGCCTCGCCGCCACCAACCTGTTGTCCGAAGTCATCCTCGAAGGCGACTTCGCCGCGACCCTGGTCAGCCACAGCGACGCAGCGTCGGCGCTGCGCTGGCTGGCCACCGCCTCGCCGCTCCCCGACTTCGTGCTCGCCGACCTGCGCATGCCGGGGATCGATGGCCTCGCCTTCCTGCGCGCACTCGCCAAGGACGAGCGCACCCGCGCCATCCCCTCGGCGCTGCTCACCGGCAGCGATGATCCCCGCGACCTCGAGCGCATCGCCGCCGCGGGCATCACGCGGGTCCTGCGCAAGCCGCAGGACATGGCCAGCTACTTCGAACTGCTGCGCCAGATCGGCGAGATCGCCAGTCGCGGCGGTCGCACCCGCTCGGGCCGCTACCTGGCCGCTATCGCCCCACCTCCGCTCGATCCCCCGCCCCCCGAGCCTGCGACTTGATTTGACCGTCCGCGCGGGCATCCTGCGCCGCCCACGCCCGCTTAGCTCAGTTGGCTAGAGCACTACCTTGACATGGTAGGGGTCAGAGGTTCGAGTCCTCTAGCGGGTACCAGACATAAACCTCGGCGTAAGCCGAGGTTTATGCTTTTGCAGGTGACCTTGCTCCCAGAGCTTGTCCACAATCCTGTCCACAACCATGCTCCTGATAGCTAAGAAAAAGGGTCCCGGGCCATCGCTCACGCGACGACCCGGGAATCACTGGGGGCGCTTGGTCTCTCATCCCTGACCGGCGTGGTGCAAGGCGGCGGATCGGGCTTGGCTTCGCGAACAAGACGTCGTAGGTCTGCTTGCCCAGCCAGCCCAGGACATCGACGGTGAAGAAGTCAGTGGCGACCAGCACATCCATGTGGTCGGTCACGAAACGCTTCCAGGTCGAGTCGGTCCCGCGCTCTGGCGACGGCTTGACGCCATGGCGGTCGAGAATGGCACCGATGGTCCGCGGGGAGACGCGGATCTCCAACTTCTCCAGTTCCCCTTCGATGCGCTCCTGGCCCCAGGTTGGGTTCTCGGTGGCCATGCGGACCACCAGGGTCTCGATCTCGTCGCTTACTCGGGGCCTGCCGGTGGGCTTGCGCTGCACGCCCAGCTTGCCCTTCAGCATCAGGCGATGCCAACCGCGGATCGTGGTCGCCTTGGCGATGGTCGTGATCTCGGCCAGCCGCTTCCACCCGACGCCGGCTGCGGCCCGGGCCAGGCGCTTCCGCCAGCGGTCGGTGAACCTGAGGTGCGTCCCGACCGGCAGCTGCTCATGCAGGTACGCGATCTCAGCTCGGAGGTAGCTGATCTCGGCGATCATCGCCTTGTTCTGTCTGGCCAGGATGGTGGCGGCGATCAGGCGGGTGAGGAAGGGGAGGCTGTTCATCGGATGGATCCTCAGGGGCAGAGACCGCCCGCGGACCCTGGGCGCCAGGTCGTGGCTCCCGACACGGCTACGTTCCGGCCCCTGCCCGGGTGCCTGGGCCTGCAGATCG
The DNA here is from genome assembly GCA_013816645.1 of Planctomycetota bacterium. Lineage (GTDB taxonomy): Bacteria > Planctomycetota > UBA11346 > UBA11346 > UBA11346 > JACDEC01. The sequence goes on along the minus strand of JACDEC010000466.1, from coordinate 1,511 downwards.
TGCAGCAGATGCAGCACAAGCGTCCGCAGATGTCCGCGATTGTCCGCGTTTGTCCGCGTTTGTCCGCCTCTCGAAGCGACGGCTGCCGCACGACTTGCGGCCTAAACACTAACGAATGTACGACTTACGACAACCGCCTTGGCCAATTTGCCATGCTGTAGGTTGTGAGTTCGCCTACCTCATCGCCGGCAAGCTCGACCTGCGCGTTGGGTCTCCATTCACCGCTTGACCGGAAACAGCCCACTCATCTCGGAACAGAGCGTGAAAGATTCATTGATCTGGCGAGGAGTCAATGTTGTATGTCTAGTTTCTATTTCTAGTTTCTATTTTGTGTGTCTAGTTTCTATTTCTCCCCGCCTGGCCTGCGCGCGCTCGCGTCCGGCGGCGTAGAGCCGACTGACCGTCGCCTCCAGTCACGCTCAGGGGCGTTGACCGCCCGCGAGGTACTGATCGGGGGTCATTTCGCGCGCCTCGATCTCGAGACGCCGCAGGCGCTCGTCGTAGGGGCAGGGAACCAGTTTCCCGGCGCGCGCGGAGCCGTAGCGGCGCAGCGCTGAGCGGTAGGCGGCAAGCCACGCGGTGCCGAGCGCGTCGTGGTTGCGTTCCTGCCATTCGCGCATCTGTTCCGGGGTTGGATAACGTTCAACGATCGCGTTCTTCGCCTCCCCAGTGGTGCGCTTGCCGGCCCATGACGCTTCGGGCAGGTCGAATGGGAAGGGGCTGAGAAAGCGCCGCGCGATCGCGTCGTGCAGCCGAGCGTCCAGGAACCGCAATGCACGCTCGCGCTCCTCGGTTGGCGCCGGATGTGGTCCGGTCAGCGGATTGACGATGGTCGGATACTGCGCCGTGCGCGACCAACGTTCATCCTGGACGATGGCGAGCCGCAGTGCAGTCAGCAGTGGCAGCGTTCCTTGGAGGTCGTCACCGCTATTGTGGATAGTTAGCGCATCGATCAGCAGGCGATGCGATCGCAGCACAACCTCATCAGCGAGCATTGCGCGCAACAGCAACCGCAGCTGGTCGCCACCGTCTGGCCATGCGGCGAAAAGCAGACCGCAGGCCGTTCGCACCGACCGCGGGTCGAGGAGGTCGCTAGCGAAGAGGGCTGCCTCGGCGCACACGCGATCGCGATCGGCCACCGACGCGGACTCGGTAAGCCAGACGTAGAAGCGATCGCTCGGTAGCCGGGAGGCGGGCGCGTAACACCCCAGCGGCCGCTGAAGGAGGATCAACTCGCGGGCGAACACTACGATGTCGCCATCCCAAACCCCGACAAGGGCCGGAGGCGGCGGATCCGACGCCTCCGCGGTCGTCGCGTCCACTACCGGCGCGGAGCGGTCGGCGCCCGCGCACGCGGCGAGCATTGCCGCAATCATGGATAGGATCACCGCGGAGGGTACCCCTGCCCACCCCGAAGGAATCTTGCTCACCATGTGTAAGCATCATTATAGGTGGTCACCTCGCGTTCAATCGCTGCGCTCGCAGGCGTCGCGCGCTCCACGGCGTACCAC
>JACDEC010000056.1:2529-10823 GCA_013816645.1 Planctomycetota bacterium | reverse complement strand
CCCGAGACCACTCCGCGCCATGGGTGCGCGGCCTGGGCGTCGTTGCCCAGGCGCAGGATGCCGTCGACCCAGATCGGCAGGGCCGACAACGGCGTGGTTCCCGCGGGAGCTCCGTCGACGTAGAGCGTCAAGGCGCCGCCGCCCGCGCTGACCACCAGGTGCCGCGGCCCGGGAGCGCAGGGCGCGGCGAGCACGGTGTCGCCGAGCGCGACCCGCATTCCATTTCCCTCGCTGGTCACCGCGAACTGCGGCGCATCCTTGCCCGCTGCATAGGCGGCGATGCAGGCTGCGTCGGGCTGGACGCCATCGGGTTCGAGGTCGATCGCGAAGGTCATGCCGCCGCCCTTGGCGAGCATCGCGGCGATATGCGCGCCGACGCGCTCGGCGCGGTAGCTGCCGCCGCCGAGGTGCGCTTCGACACGTGGCCCGAAGAACGCCAAGCCGCGCGCGGTGAGATCGTAATAGGTGGTCATCACCGGCGTGCCGTCATCGGTCTGCACGATGACCGGCGCGGCGAGGTTCTCGGTCATCGCCAAGATCGGTGTGGTCAGCGGCGCCTCGGCCGCGCGCGCAGCATCGACCAGGCAGCACGCGAGCAAGGCGACGCACAGCAGGACGCGGATCACTTGCCGACCCACAGGTGCGAGGGACCGGCACCGACGGTAACCCTGGTCCAGGCGGCGGTCGACCACTGGTAGATGTAGGCTTCGTGCAGTTTGTGGTCCGACCAGTCGTCGGGAACGCTGGGCGAGACCGAGAAGAAGTCGGGATGGGTCGACCATTCGCCCCATTGCATGTGCTTGAATCCGTTGGGCACCTCGATGCACGCGGAGTCCTCCTTCGCTTCGTAGTAGATCTTCTTGTGCGAGGAATCCATCCACATGAAGACGCTGGGGCGCGCCGGATCCTGGCTCATCGAGCCGTTGCACTTCCCGCGGGTGGTATGGATGACTTCAATTGAGGCGTTCTCCACGGCGGTGGCCGGCGTCAATTTTGCCAGGACATGTCCCGGCTGCGTGGTCGCCAGGTACGCGCCATCCGGCGAGCGGCCGCAACGGAAGGTCTGCTTGGCGATCAGGATGGTCGGGGCACCATCCGCGGCGCAGCTCCCCTTCTTCAATTTCTGCATGATCGTCTTGCCATCCATGTCGGCCTGATTGCCCGGCGGGGTGTCGACGTAGATGAGGTACTCATCGCCAGTAACCGGGTGGATCCACCAGCGCTGGTCGAACCCGAGCTTGGCGATCAGCGTCGACTCGGGAGCTCCGGCCGCGAGTTTGGCGACATGGACCGACCCGCCGGAGTTGTAGGCGAAACGCGTGCCGTCCGGGCTGATGAACGGGTCGCCGACCACGGCCTTGGCCTTGGCGACCAGCAGGGTGCACGCCGGCGTCGCCGACGCGAAGTCGATGAGGTAGATCGGCATGGTGGTGTAGATCGGCTCGTAGCCTTCGCTGGGATCCTGCCAGGCGATCTTCTTGTTCGGCTGGTAGCCGAGGACCATCTTGGCCGGCTTGCCCTTGAAAAGAGCGTCGGCCTGGGCCTTGGTGAGCACCACCTCCGGTGTGACGGGCGCCTCGGCGGCGCCGACGCATGCCAGCCACAGGGCGCACAGGATGACGGACAGGCAGGCGGATCGATGCATGGTGTTTCCGTTCGTCGGGACGTTCACGGTGCGTACGAGAGGACGATGCCGGTCGCATCGCTGGCGACCGAGAAGCCCTTGGGGAGTTCGCTGGCGGAAAAGCCGCCGACGACCTGCTTGGCGGTGACCACCCGCCACTGGGCTGGCGATGTCGCGGCGAATCCTGGAGCCAGGGTCACCGACAGAGCGGCGCCTTCGTCGCTGAGCGCGAACGATCCACCCTGCTCGCCGCTGAGCACCAGGCGATCGCAGCCATCGGGCTTCGTCGAGAATACCCGGATCGCCAGCGTCCCGGTCCCGGCGTCGCTGAACGAGACATCGGCATTGACCAGGGTCAGCGTCCCGGGCTGCTTGGCGGTGCCCGGGGCGATGCGTCCGGAATTCTGCACGAGCAGCGCGCCCGATCGCGGCTTGCCGGTACTGTTCACGTAGGTCAGGGTCCCGTCACCGGTCAGCACCCCGGTGGTGTGGTTGGCGAACATCGCCCGGCAGTCCTCGTCGTAGTGGACATTGCCCAGCCGTTCGAAGACGCACTCCGGTCCGCTGATCTGGAACTCGCCTTTGTTGTTCACTCCGGAGGTCGTCCCGGGCTGGGCATTGGGTTGCACCTCGATGCGTCCGCGCTGAAGCCAGCTTCCCCAATTGATGATGGTGGTCTGGCACGGGTGATGGTCGCGACCGGCCCCCCAGAGCTTCAGCGCCGAGCCGCTGGCGATCTCGACGCTGCAGCCGGCGGCGTTGGTCATGGTGGTGTTGGCGCGCCGCAGGGTCAGGCGGGCAGGCTTGCCGTCCGCCCCGATGCGCAGCCTGGCCCCGGGAAGGTCCTGGTCGCCGTTGTCGACCCGCGCGACGTCGAAGAACAGGTCCTTGCCGCCGACCAGCGCCTCGCCGGTGACGGTGATGGAGCCGCTGCCGTGATTGTGCAGTTTGGCGCTGCCGTATTGGATCGCATGACCGATGGCGGCGTCACCGAGGACGAGGGTCCCGGCGTTGTCGAGGGTGTAGACTGGCAGGACGACTCCGCCATCGAGGCGCAGGTCGCCGTCATTGCGCAGCTCGGTCAACGTGCTGGTCTCGGTCGCGTCGTCGGCGGGACCGACCACCGCCTCGACCCGCCCGCCTGCCGCGATCGTCCAGGTCGCTCCGGCACGATTGACCAGCTTGCGCTGCTCGTAGTGCGGCTTGGCCGCCCGCCAGTGGTAGCGAAGTACGCCGCCCCGCTGGTCGATGATCCCGCTGTTGACCAGCTCCGCGCCGCCCCTTTCCGCGTCGATGTCGACCAGCAGCAGCGAACCCGGCCCGAGGGTCACGGTGCCGGGCAGGGTCACGGTGCCGAGATGGGCGCCGCGCAGCGCCAGGCGATGCTTGCCGCAATCGATCGACAGCGTGCCCGCCTTCCGCTCCAGGGTGAGCGGTGCGGCGCGTTGGGCTGGGACGATGACCAGGTCAGCGGCGAGCACCAGCGCGTTGCTGCCGGCACCCTGCTGGCTCATCGACAGGCCGGCGATGGTCGCCGGCTGGTCGATGGTGATGGTGCGTTTCCCCTGGGCGACATCGCCGATCACCACCTGATCGGCGGCCGCCGGCACCGACCCACCGCTCCAAGCCGCCGCACGTTGCCAGGTGCCGCTGTCGCCAGTCCAGGACACCTCCGCGCCGACCACCAGAGGCAGGGCGGCGATCATCGGCACAACGACGCGAAGGATGCCGGACATGATGGGTTCCTCTCGGGATCTGGCCGACGAGCGGCTGGTCTCGAAACCCTAGCGACGCGCCGACCGCGACCAACGACTGCGCCATGGTCGTTCCGGCTGTTGCTCGAAACATGGGAAGATTTCGCGTCACATTCCCGCCATCGCGGTGGTTCCGGCGTAGAATGCGCCGACTCCAGCCCATGGTCACGCGCCCGCGAGCCATACGTTCACGCCCATGGACTCCCTGCCGAGCTACCGCAATCCCGTGTGGCCCGGCTACTGCGCCGACCCGTTCGTGTGGCGGCACGCCGGATGCTGGTACGCGGTCGGCACCGGTGGTCCGGAATCCGCTGACGCCGCGTCCAGGATCGCCGCTCCGGCTTCGCTCGGCGATCGGGTGTTCCCGCTGCTGCGCTCGCGGGATCTGACGCGGTGGGAGCACCTCGGCGGAGCCCTGGATCGGCCCGACGTGCGTTTCGGCTCCGAGTTCTGGGCGCCCGCGGTGGCCCATGCCGACGGCAGTTTCCATCTCTTCTATTCCGTGGGCCCGGACCATCAGTTGCGCGTCGCGCACAGCGCGCGTCCCGAAGGACCTTATTGCGACCACGGGCCGCTGCTCGACCCTGGAGTCTTCCCGTTCGCGATCGATCCCCATCCCTTCGAGGACGTCGACGGCACCTGGTGGCTGTTCTACGCGCGCGATTTTCCCGACCTCGATGGCGGTCATCGGCCAGGCACCGCCTTGGCGGTCGATCGGCTCATCGATATGCGGCGCCTGGCCGGCGAGGAACGGGTGGTGCTGCGCGCGCGCCACGATTGGCAGCGATTCCAGAGCGACCGCACGATGTACGGCGCGGTGTGGGACTGGCACACCCTGGAGGGCGCCTGCGTCCTGCGCCGCCTGGATCGCTACTGGTGCCTGTACAGCGGCGCCTGCTACGGCAACGAGAGCTACGGCATGGACTGGGCTGTCGCCGATGCAGTCACTGGACCATGGAGCGCACCGGGAGCCGAACGCGGCCCGCGCCTGCTGCGTACCGTGCCGGGCGCGGTGCGTGGCCCGGGTCACGCCACCGTCACCACCGATGACGCGGGGCAGGACTGGTTGGTGTACCATGCCTGGAATGCTGAAGGCACCGTCCGCCAGATGTGCATCGACCGGCTCGATTGGACTGCGGACGGTCCGATCTGCCGCGGTCCGACCTGGACGCCGCAAGCCGCGCCAACTGCGCGCGCCTGAGCGCGCGGCTCAGCCGATGAGGCGATCAACGACTCCGCGCGGCGTGGCTGTCGAGGCGCTGCGCCTGGCGCAGCGCGTCGAGCATGGGTTGGTGGACGATGCGACATTTGGACGCGCGCTCGTCGGCCACATCCCAGAGCCCCATCCGCGTCCAGCGCTCGGGCTCGTGCCACTCAGGCATGCCGAGGATCGGGTAGAGGCAGGCGGCGCGCAGCGGCACGCCCTCGGCGAGCAGCGCCTCGCATTCCTCGGCGACGCGCAGCATCCAGGCCGGGCGCATGTCGTCGACGTGCGCGGTTTCGGTGATCATCAGCTCGCCGCCGTAGCGCACGTGCACCGCGCGGATCAGGTCGCGCAGCGGCGCTCGTCGCGGGTCGTCCTCGGCCAACGGACATTCATCGCGGGTCAGTTCCCACTGGTTGGTCCAGTAGTAGTTCATGCCGACGATGTCGAGATGCCGTCGGCTGCCGCCGAGCTCCGGCATCATGGTCCCCGCGAGCATGTCCCACGATTCGAAGACCGCCCGATCGTTGAAATGGGCGACCGCCTCGGCGAGGTCCGGACGATCGCGCGGCGCGACCACCCGACACAGGGGATCGACGTTGACGATGCGCGCCGCCGGACAGGCCGCGCGGATGGCGTTGATCCCGGCGATGCCCGCGCGCGCCATCGCCACCTTCATCTCCCAGCCCTTGCCGGTCAGGTGCGGCGCGAAACGACCGGCGTGGCCGGCGGCCCAGGCGAAGAACGACGGTTCGTTCACCGGGGTGAAATAGCAGGTGCCCTGGGTGCGTTGCGCAATCCAGGTGGCGCAGGCGTGGCAGTATTCGGCGAAGGCGGCGATGAAGCCGTCGCTGAGCGGGTCGAGATCCACGGGGTACCCGTAGTGGAACAGGTCCCAGATGACCTCGACACCGTGGCGATCGGCCGCGAGGACGAATGGCTCGACCGAGGCGAAGTCGTAGCGGCCCTGGCCACGGTCGACGACCGGCCAGCGGATGGCTTCGCGCGCGCCGTGGATGCCGACTTCGACCAGCCGCGCGTAGTCCTGATCGGCGTGGGTATCGTGGTGGGTGGCGGCGATCTGGTCGAACCAGGCACCGCGGGCGTTGTAGCCCGTGGCGCATTCGAAGCCGGCAATGAAGAAGCTCTGGAACATCGATTCTCCACAACGTCGTTTCAGCGCTCGACCGTGAGCAGCCGCGCAAGCGGGCCCACCGCCGCGACTCCGCCGCTGGCCAGGTCGCGATAAGCGTCCACCAAGGGCGTGGCGATGCGCTCGAGATCGCGGTCCAGGTCCCACAACCCCATCTGCTTCAGGTAGTCCTCGGGCGGCCGCTCGCCCTGGCGGTAGGCCCAGGTGACCAGCGCGAAGAGCGGCCACCACGTGTAGCCGATCAACGGTACGCCGCGCGCGCGCACGCGCGCGCATGCCGCCACCGATCCGTCGAGCCAGTCGCGGCGGCGGCGCACGCTGCCCTCCGACGCGGTCTCGGTGATCATCACCGGGCGCTGGTAGCGCTGGTGGTAGAGGTCCGCGAGTTCGTCGACGATGGTCGGCGGGGCGTACGGCATACGCATGCGCAGTCCGTGCGACGAGTGCGAGAGCACTTTGCGCGAGAACAGGGGATAGAGGTTGATGCCGACCACGTCGAGGTCGCAGCGGTGCGCGACGAACCATTCCAGGTCGCTGGCGGTCGCGCCATGGCCGAGCAGCCAGGCGTGCAGGGGATGCCCGGGAATAATCCGACCGCTGACCAAGTCGAGCGCCAGGAACACGATGTGCTGACGGTGTTCGGCTTCACCAGCCAGGCTGGCATCCGCTGCCACGTAGAGATCGGTGGCGTCGACGTGGCAGAGCACGTTCTCGGGATCGGCGGCGCGGATCGCCTGCGACGACAGGCAGATGCCGCGACAGACCCCGAGCATCACCCGCACGAATCCCCCCCACCCGCGCAGCGCCGGCGGCCACCAGCCCAGCTTGCCGCAGTACCAGGCGGTGACCCGCGGTTCATTCAACGGCGTCCACCAGCGCACGCGCCCGCGGTAGCGCTCGGCGCAGCGCGCCGCGTACTCGGCCATCAACGCGGGGAAGTCGGGGTTGCCGTAGGCGCCGTCGATCCAGCGCGGCAGGCCGTAATGGACGAGATCGAGCATCGGGTCGATGCCGCGCGCGAGCAGATGATCGATGGGCTGGTCGGCGTGCTCCCAGTTCCAGACTCCCGGCTCAGGTTGGATGCGGTGCCACGGGATGCCGTAGCGCGCCATGCGCAGGCCGAGGCCGGCGATCAGGTCGATGTCGGCCTTCCAGCGGTCGTAGTGGCCGGTGAGTTCGTACTCATCGAGGATGCGCCCGGTCTTCGGCCACGGTTCGGTGATGAAGGTGTCCTCGATGCCGGTCGCCCAGATGAAGGCATCCTCGTCGAGCACGCGATCGAGCTGCGAGCGCGGCAGGACGGCACCGTGATCGTTCGGATAGCTCATCATGCCCTCGCGGCGACTGACGTGGAGGCAGGGGCCGTCGGTGGCACTTCCACATTCTACGCCAGTGCCACGGTCCGCGAGAACGGATCAGGGATGCTGAACGCTGTCAGGGAGAATGGCGAATTGATGTCTCTACGAGTAACCTAGGTATCCGTGCAATCAGCGCGGATCGTACGATTCGACCCACAACTCGGGCAGGTCGTAGACGTCGGTATCATCGTAGCGCTTGGTCCCCCCATGCGTGCCCTCCACGCTCGACCAGGGGACCAGGGTCAGGCGCAGCGACTGCCCCTGGCGCAGCCCCGCGGCCGGCAGCAGCTTGAAATCGCGCATGCACGGCAGCACGACCAGGATCTCGGTCGCGTCGAGGGCGCCGCGCACCACTTGGTCGATCCGCACCCGCACCGTGGTCAGCGCGTCGGCGTAGGGCAGTCCACCCGGGGCCGGGACGTGGGACAAGACGGTGATCGTCGCGTTGACCTCCAGCGAGCCCGCGTGGGTCGTCGCCGGTTCGGGCGCCGACGCGGGCACGACGATCGGCAGGACCTTCCAATCGGACACCGCGAGGTCGCGCGCCGAGAATTGCCAGATCACCAGCCGTTTGCCGAGCAGACGCTCGGGGGCGCGGGCGAGTTCGGCGCGCGTACCGCTGGCGCCGGCGCCATTGATGGCGATGACGTCGAGGTCGCGGCCGAGGTGCAGCGCGAGCCGCGCGCCGAAGCCGGCGCCCTGACCCCAGCCCATCTGCTCGGCGGTGTAGATGTTGGTGAAGCTGTCTCCGAGCAGCAGCACCTCGGCATCGCGCCGCGGCGCCCAGCGCTGGCCATCGGCGCCATGGACGGTGGACACTTCCACGGTCTGCGGCGCGAACACCGACTGGTCCGCGGTCAGCTTCAAGGTGTCGACGAGGTCGCCGACCCGGCTGGCCTCGGCCGGGCGGGTGGTCCACGCGCGCGGTTCGCGCGCCGCGGGCAGGGCCAGGTGCGCTGCGAGCGCATCGGCCACCGCGTCCATGGCTGCCGGGGTCCAATGGGTGTCCTGGCGCAGGTAGGCACTCTCGCGCTCGGCGATGCCGCGCAGCACCGCCAGCGGCGACCAGCATTCGACCCCCTGCGTGGACAATTCGGCGATCAGCCGGTCGAGGTCGGGATTCTCGAGCGGCGCGACCGCTCCGCTGGCGAGCTTCTCGGGATGGATGGTCGCCTTGTCGCACATCGGCAGCACCACCAGG
>JACDEC010000056.1:0-2519 GCA_013816645.1 Planctomycetota bacterium | reverse complement strand
ATCGCCGGGCGCGGATCGGGATCGCGGCGCGGGGTGATGCGGCGATTGCCCTCGCCGAGGAATCCCGGTCCCGCGATCGAGTCGATGCCGGGACGGTAGAACAGCCAATCGTCGACGCCGCGCACGACCTGGCTGTTGCCGGTGCGGAACACCCCGCTGAGCAGGTCCTGCAGCCGCGCCTGCACCGCGCGCCGCGGAGACGAGGCGGCCTCGACGGCATGCTCGGCGTCGTGCAATGGGTTGCGCTCGGCCTCGGCGGCGCGGTGCACCGGGAAGGTGAAGTCGCTCGGCTTGGGCGGCTCGCGCACCAGGGTGAAGAGCGCCAGCCCGGCGATCGCGTCCGCGGTCGAAGCGCCGGCGCGGCGCGCCGCCGCGATCTGCCCGCCGATCTCGAAGAGCGGGATGGCGACGATCCCGATCAGGAAGGCGACGACCAGCGCCAGCGCGGTGCCGCGCGAGATGTCGGTGTGCCCGACCTCGACCAGGGCGATCTCCTCGCGCGACATCCTCGGCTTGGCGGGTTCGTTCATGGCGGCCTAGAACTGGAAGTAGAGGAACGGGTTGGCGGTCTGGGTCCACAACGCGAGCACGGCCACGACCAGGGAACCGAAGCACAGCCCAGCCCGCGCCGGGGTCAGGCGGCGGGTGAAGTCCCAGGTCTGGATGCCTCCCCACACCACCACCGCGCAGATCGCGAAGAGCAGGAGATGGTACCAGTCGTACATGATGCTGCGCATCAACACCGAGCCCGGCTGGGGATCGGCGAGGCCGACCATGCTCGCGCAGTACGAGCCCGCCAGGTCGAGGGTCTTGGCGCGGAAGAACACCCAGGCCACGCAGGTCACGGCGAAGGTGATGGCGACGCGGCCGATGCGGGGCAGGCGGCGGTACGGGCTGTCCTTCCCCTGGGTGCGCTCGAAGGCCAGCATCCCGCCGTGGATCGCTCCCCAGATCAGGAAGTTCCACGACGCGCCGTGCCAGAAGCCGCCGAGCACCATCACCACCAGCAAGTTGAAGTAGGTGCGGGCCTCGCCGACCCGGTTGCCGCCGAGCGGGATGTAGAGGTAGTCGCGCAGCCAGGTCGACAGCGAGATGTGCCAGCGCCGCCAGAAGTCGGTGATCGAATCGGCGAGGTAGGGCGAATCGAAGTTCTTGGGGAAGACGAAGCCGAACATCAGCGCCAGACCGATGGCCATGTCCGAGTAGCCGGAGAAGTCGAAGTAGAGCTGGAAGGCGTAGGCCACCACCCCGTACCAGGCGTCGAACCAATGCAGGGACCCCGCGCCGAAGGCGGCGTCGGCGATGTCACCCATCGGGTTGGCGAGCAGCACCTTCTTGGCCATGCCCAGGGACAGGAAGGCCACGCCGCGCGCGAACTTCTCGACGGTGTGCGGTCGGTCGTGGAGCTGCTTCTCGAGATCCTGGTAGCGGATGATCGGCCCGGCGACGAGGTGCGGGAACTGGGTGATGTAGCAGGCGAAGGCGTTGAGCGAGCGCAGCTCGAGCACCACCCGCGCCCAGACCCCGGTGATCCTGCGCCCCTGCTGGGCCGCGCGCTCGTAGACCCAGGCGCTGGCCGGCCGCGCCAGTCCGAAGTAGATGTCGAGGTTGTAGCTGATCGATTCGAAGGTGTAGAACGAGATGCCGGCGGGCAGCAGCACCGAGAGCACCGCGAACTGGTCCTTGCCGAAGCGCGCGAGCAGGTCGTTGAGGTTCTCCTCGGCGAACATGAAGTACTTGAAGAAACCGAGCATGCCGAGGTTGCTCAGCAGCGAGAGCGTCACGAACAGCTTGCGCTGGCCCTGCGCCGCGGCGGGCTGCCCGTCGGGGGCGGTGATCGGCGCGGCGAAGCCCGGGCAGCGCCAGTGGCCGTAGATGAAATTGCCGCAGACGAAGTCGACGATCGTCGACCACATCAGCAGCACGATGAACCACGGGTTGGTCCAGCCGTAGAAGCCGTAGCTGAGCAGCGTGAGGATGAACATCCGCCACGAGCGCGGCGCGCCGTAGTACAGCGCCAGCACCAGCGGGAGGAAATAGAAGAGGAAGAGGTGGGAGCTGAAGACCATGGGGACGTCGGATCAGCGGATGACCGGGATCATCTTCCAACCTTCGAGCGACTCGGTGAACTCGCGCGCCGCGAACACCCAGACCAGGCACTTCTTACCCGCGAGGTTGTCCTTGCGCCGCGCCAGGGCGATGCGCGAGGCGTTGGCGCCGCTGCCGCGCACGCCGACCAGGTCGACGGCGATTCCCAGATCGGCGGCGAGGTGCCCGGGCAGGCCGGCGCGATCCGCCAGCAGCTCGCGATCGTGGAAGACCAGGGTGTGGCTGTCACCCATCAGCACGATCGGGCTGGCCTTGTCGGACTCGGCGCCCATCACCTGTTCGATGGTCAGATCCTCGCCGGGCGGGTTCTCGACGCCGAGCATGGCCACGAGATCGCCGGTGGTCGAGACCACCATCGGCGCCGCGCGCGCGATCTCGCGCTTGCCGGCGGCGGCGTACCAGTCCTGCGC
>JACDEC010000465.1 GCA_013816645.1 Planctomycetota bacterium | reverse complement strand
TCGTCGCGGCGGTGCACGACCTCGCGCTGGTGCGTTCGCACTTCACCCACGCGCTGCTGCTCAACACCCACCTGGTCGCCGCCGGCCCGGTCGGCGAGGTGATGACCGACGCCAATCTCGCCGCCGCCTTCGCGCGTGCGGGCACGAAGGCATGATGAGCCACACCAGCGCCCAGCGCCCAGCGCCCAACGCCCAGCGCGATCGACGTCTCCCTTGGCGCACCCGCCATGCCTCCACTTCGCTCTCATGGCGTTCCTCGCCGCTTCGCGGCTGCGGGGACGCCATTGCCGCTGCGTTCCGGCACCCCTTCGGGGCGAGCGACGAAGCGCCGCTCGTGGCTCAGCAGTAATGGATCTCCTATCCTTCCTCGACCAGCCCGGCGCCCGGCTGTTCGCGCGCGCGCTGCTGGTCTGCGCCTTCCTCGGCGTCAGCGGCGGGCTGCTCGGCTGCGTGCTGGTGGTGCGGCGCATGACCCTGATGGCGGACGCGCTCGCCCACAGCCTGCTGCCCGGGGTCGCGCTCGCCTGGCTGCTGTTCGGCGCCAACCTCGCGGCGATGCTCGCCGGCGGCCTGCTCGCCGGCCTGGCCACCGCGCTGGGCAGCGGCCTGATCAGCCGCCTGACCCGGCTCAAGGAGGACACCGCTTTCGCCGGACTGTTCGCCGGGTTGTTCGCCTGCGGCCTGCTGATCGCCAGCCGCGCCGGTTCGCCGGGCGATCTCCAACACCTGCTGTTCGGCCAGGTTCTGGCGGTCGGTCCGGCCGACCTGTGGCTGGCGGCCGGGGTCTCAGTGGCCACGGTCGCCACCTTCGCGCTGTTCTACCGCAACATCCTCCTCGAATGCTTCGATCCTCAGTTCCACCGCGCCGGCGGCGGCTGGGGCATGGCGGTGCACTTCGGCCTGCTCGCGCTGACCGTGGTCGGGCTGGTCGCCTCGCTGCACGTGCTCGGCGTGGTGCTCGCGCTCGGGCTGTTCACCCTGCCGGCGGCGACCGCCTACCTGTGGTGCGACCGCTGGGGATCGATGCTGCTGTTCTCGATGACCGACGCGGTCGCCGGCTGCGTGCTCGGCTTCGCGCTCAGCTGGTGGGCCGGCCTGCCCAGCGGGGCCTGCATGGTCGCGACCTTGGGCGTGATGTTCGTGGCGTCGGCGCTGATCAGCCCCCACCACGGCCTGCTCGCGCGGCTGCGGCGGCCGCATCGCCATCAGCGCGAGGATACCGACGCCGAATGCCCGCGGCATTGATGCAACCGCGCGGCTGAGCGCCCGATCCCTGGTTGTGCTCGCGCTGCGGCGTAGCTACACCACCACGATGGTCATCATCGAAAAGTTCCTCGAAGCCGGCATCTTCGCCAGCCGCTGGCTGCAGGCGCCGATGTACGTCGGGCTGATCATCGCCCAGCTCGCCTACACCTGGAAGTTCACCGCCGAGCTGTGGCACGTGGTCACCCACACCAATCAATGGACCGGCATCGTGTTCCTCGGCGGCATGCTCGAACTCATCGACTTCGTGATGGTCGCGAACCTCATCACCATGGTGGCGATCGGCGGCTACGCGACCTTCGTCAGCAAGCTCGACCTCGACGACCACGCCGACCGCCCCGACTGGCTCGAGCACATCGACCCCGGCTCGATCAAGGTCAAGCTCGCGGGTTCGCTGATCGGCATCTCGAGCATCCACCTGCTGCAGTCGTTCATCCGCATCGGCGACCCCGCCTACCTCGAGACGCTCGCCACCCACGGCCAGACCATCGACCAGGTCTACCAGCAGATCCGCTGGCAGATCGTCCTGCACGTGGTGTTCCTGTTCTCGACGCTGATCCTGGCCTTGACCGAGATGGTCATGCATCGTCGGGAACGCGTCGGCGGGCACGCCGCCCCGGCGCAGCCTGCCCCCGTGGCAGGCCACTGAACCAGCGCGGGCGTCCCTTACTGTCAGGGCAGGACGGGCGCCTGCTCGGCGGCGAGCAGCGTCGCCGACCAGCGGCGGTGCCGCTGCTCGAGCACGCGCAGGAAGCCGTCGAAGAAGTGCTCGCGCTCGACGAGCTGACGGGCCTGCGCGATCTCGCCGTCGAGCACCACCAGCCGTTCGCGCAGGCACTGGGCGATGCGCGACTTGACCTGGGCCGGCAGCGGCGTGGCGGCGCGCGGCGCCGCGGGTTGGGCGGCAACTGCGCCCTCGCCGGAGGCGACGGCATCGCCATCGCCTTCGTCAGCGTCATCCGCATCCTCGTCCGCGTCGTCGACCTTGGCCTCCGGCGCTTCCGGAGCCTCAGCCGCTGACGCGGTCTCCTCGTCGAGTTCGGTGTCTTCGTCTTCCAGTTCGACGCCCATGTTGAGCTCCATTGTCCATTCCTCCGACCTTGAGCACTCTCCCGCACGGATGCTGTCGGCAAGGCCACCGGCACGCGGGCTGAACAGACCGAGCGATCGCTGTTAGGCCGGCACCCGTCGCGAGATCCATTCACCGTGGTAGATGTCCGCAGCCACCCCGCGCGCGGCCGCGTCGGCGCTGCACCAATGCTCCGCGCGGTCACGTCCAGACAGCGCGGCCGCCGGTTCCTGGTCGTCGCTGCGGTAGACATGCCACATGCCCGCCCATGGCACGATGTAATACGTCATGATCCCTGTCTCCACTCCGCACGATAGCGGATGGGGCCCGATCGCCATCCGGTCGGGCTCGTGCCGCAACGGCCGTGGAAGGTTGGTGGGCGCAGATGGTCCAATCGCATCAAACGGTGCACGCGACGTGTCCACGTTGCTTGCACGGCGAGTGAGCGCGGACAAAAACCAATGTGCCTCCGACGACCCGCATCCTGTTGATCGATCGCAGCCGCAGCGGAGGCGACCGGCTCGAATCGGCGCTCGGCACGCACGGCGTCGTCGCCGAGATCGTCCAGGTCGAATCGGTCGAAGATGCGCTCGAGGCGATCGCCACCGACGCCACCCTGCCGAACGCCATCGTCGTCGATTATGCGGACCGCGCGGATAGCGACACGGTGCGCCTGCTCAGGCAGGTCGCACGCACCAGCAACGCCCACCTGATCGCGCACGCGCGCGCCGACGATCCACCGACCCGCCGGCACGCGTTGGCAGCCGGGGCCGATCACGTCGTCGGCGCCGGCGACACCGGTCACGGGGCGGTCGCCGACCTGCTGCGCCGGCTGCTCGCGCCCGCAAGCATCGACGACACCGCCGCCGAATCGGACCTGCTGCAATGGTTGGTGTTCGCCGGCGAAGGCCGCCTCGGACCGCAACGCGCGGTGCACCTGCTCATGGCGCGGGGAGTCGACGAACCGCGGGCACGCATCCTGCTCAGACGCTGGCTCGAGCAGGGC
>JACDEC010000464.1 GCA_013816645.1 Planctomycetota bacterium | reverse complement strand
ATCGAGCTGCAGGCCGACGATGCCGCGCAGGTGTTCGCGGGTCAGCGGCGTGAAGACCACGATGTCGCTGAGCCGGTTGAGGAACTCGGGGCGGAAGTGGCGCTGCACCGTGGCCATCACCTTCTCGCGGGTGCCCTGCATGAACTCGCCCCCGGCGGTGACGCCGGCGAGCAGGTGCTCGGACCCCAGGTTCGAGGTCATGATCACCACGGTGTTCTTGAAGCTGACCGTGCGGCCCTGGCCGTCGGTGAGATGGCCTTCGTCGAGCACCTGGAGCAGCGCGTTGAACACCTGGGGGTGGGCCTTCTCGACCTCGTCGAACAGCACCACGGTGTAGGGCCGGCGGCGCACCGCCTCGGTGAGCTGACCGCCCTCGTCGTAGCCGACGTAGCCGGGCGGCGCGCCGATCAGCCGCGACACCGCGTGGCTCTCCATGTATTCCGACATGTCGATGCGCACCAGGTGCTTCTCGTCGTCGAACAGCTCGGCGGCCAGCGCCTTGGCCAGCTCGGTCTTGCCCACGCCGGTCGGGCCGAGGAACAGGAAGCTGCCGAGCGGCGCGCTGGGATCGCCGAGGCCGGCGCGCGAGCGCAGGATGGCGTCGGCCACCGCGTCGACGGCTTCTTCCTGGCCGACCACCCGCTGGTGCAGGTGCTCGCTGAGCTTGAGCAGGCGCTCACGCTCGCCCTGGTTGAGCTTGTGCGCGGGGATGCCGGTCCAGCGCGACACCACCTCGGCGATGTCCTCGGGGCCCACGCTCTCGCCGAGCATGCTGCGGCTGCCGTCCTGGTCGGCGATCGTCGCCAGCTGCTTCTCCAATTCGGGGATGCGCCCGTAGCGCAGTTCGGCGACCTTGCCGAGGTCGTAGCGCCGCTCGGCGGCCTCCATCTCGCGCTTGGCCTCCTCGACCTGGAGCCGGATGGCGCGCAGCTGGTCGACCTCGCCCTTCTCGCGCTGGTACTGGGCCTGGAGCACGGCGAGCTCCTCGCGGATGCGCGCGAGCTCGCCGCCAACCTTTGCCAAACGTGATCGGGAATCGGCGTCGCTCTCGCGCTTGAGCGCCGTCGCCTCGACCTCGAGCTGGAGCTGGCGGCGATTGAGCTGATCGATTTCGGCGGGATGACTGTCGAGCTCGACGCGGGTGTTGGCGCAGGCCTCGTCGACCAGGTCGATGGCCTTGTCGGGCAGGAAGCGGTCGCTGATGTAGCGCGACGACAGCTGCGCGGCGGCGACCAGGGCGGCGTCCGCGATGCGCACGCCGTGGTGGCTTTCGTAGCGCTCGCGCAGTCCGCGCAGGATCGAGATGGTGTCCTCGACGGTCGGCTCGCCGACCAGCACGGGCTGGAAGCGCCGCTCGAAGGCCGCGTCCTTCTCGACGTGCTTGCGGTACTCGTCGAGCGTGGTGGCACCGATGCAGTGCAGTTCGCCGCGCGCCAGCATCGGCTTGAGCAGGTTAGCCGCGTCCATCGCGCCATCGCTCTTGCCGGCGCCCAGCAGCTGGTGCATCTCGTCGATGAACAGGATGACCTTGCCGTCGCTCGCCTTGACCTCGTCGAGCACGCCCTTGAGCCGCTCCTCGAACTCACCGCGGAACTTGGCGCCGGCGACCAGGCTGCCGAGGTCGAGCGCGATCACCGTGCGGTCGCGCAGCCCGTCGGGCACGTCGCCCTTGACGATGCGGTTGGCCAGGCCCTCGACGATCGCGGTCTTGCCGACGCCGGGTTCGCCGATCAGCACCGGGTTGTTCTTGGTGCGGCGTGAGAGCACGCGGATGACGCGGCGGATCTCCTCGTCGCGGCCGATCACCGGGTCGAGCTTGCCTTTGCGCGCCTCGGCGACGAGGTCGCGGCCGAACTTGGCCAGCGCCTCGTAGGCGCTCTCGGCCTGGTCGCTACCCACGGTGCGACCCTTGCGCACCTCGTCGATGGCGGCGGCCAGCGCCTTGATGGTCAGCCCGTGGCGCGACAGCACCGCACCGACCTTGCGATCGGCGGCGATGGCGACGAACAGCTGGTCGACGGCGAGGTGGCTGTCGCCGCGCTTCTTCTGTTCGCCCTGCGCCTTCTCGATCAGCCGACCCAGGTCGCTGCTGAACCCGACCTGGGTCGGTGCCGGATTCTGGCTGGGGATGTCGTCGAGCAGCGCGGAGATCTCGCGGGCCACCACGGCGGGATCGGCGCCGGCCTTCTGCGCCAGGCGCACTGCCAGCGAGTCGCCATCGGCGAACAGTGCGGCAGCGAGGTGGGCCGCCTCGACCTGGGCATGACGACGCTGCTGGGCGAGCTCCTGGGCGCCGACCAGCGCCTGGCGCGACTTTTCCGTGAAGCTGGCGGGGTCCAACATGGCGTGCTCCCAAACGGTGATTGTACCAGGAGAGCGCGCGGCGTGCCAGTTTTTACGTGTCTAAGTGACTCATATTTATAAGAGATCGAGTATATTCGACTATCCCAGATACCGCGCATACAGTTCGTGGCCTTCACCAACCTCGAGCCAGCGATTCACGACCAGCTCGCGCACCGTGTCGATCAGGTCCTGATCCCCGCAGCCGAGATCGTCGAGCAGAGCCGAGAGGCTGCGGCGACCGTCGCTCTCGCGCAGGACATGGCAGGCGAACTCGCTGGGTGCCCGGCAATGCAGGCCCTGACGGTGCTCGGCGGCCAGCCGACGCAGCACGATCCCGGCGAGGAAGGTGACGTCGGCTTCGCGGGTCGCCAGGCCGGCATGGACCAGTTCCTGCAGGTCCGAAGCCACGGCGACCGCATCGTCGCCCGCAGCGTCGATCAGTTCGCCGACCGTCCGCCGCCCGTCGATCAGGGCGAACAGGCGCACGGCGCGCAGGCTGATGCGCGTTCCGGCCAGGCGCAGGGCGTCGCGGCCCTGGTGCAATGGAGCGTCGAGCGGCGGTAGGCCATCGGTGAGCTGCGTGAGCTCGTCCTTGCGACGCAGCCCATCGAGCACCAGGGCGGTCACCGAGGCAGTCACCGTCTCGTGCTCGGGACGGGCGCCAGCGACGAAGGCGAAGCGCCCGTCGGTCCACACCAGCATGGCGTGCACCGCCGCCGCCCCGGTGTGGGGTGGGCAGTGCGCATGGACGATGCGCCCGCCGCGGAAGTAGACCCCGCCCGAGCGGCGGAGCGGGCGACGGCTCTCGACGATCAATTGGCCGTCGCGGCCGAGCCGTTCGAGGTACTGCAGCAGGTCGGGCAGGCCCTGCTCGGCGAGGTCGCCGCGGACGACGTCGCGGCCGCCCGGCCGTGGCTGGCCGGCGGGCGCGCGCACCGATTCGTTCACGGGCGTTGGCTCAGCCAGCGTTCGACGCAGCCGTTGAAGCGGGTGAAGT
>JACDEC010000463.1:1186-3349 GCA_013816645.1 Planctomycetota bacterium | reverse complement strand
CGTCCAGGCAGCCCACGGCGGGCTGCAGGGGGCGACCAGCTTTGCCTTGAGGGGCCACCGCGCGGTTGCCACAATGGGCCCATGGACGGATCCCAGACGAGTTCCGTTTCGCGACCCACGTTGGCGACCCTGACCCGCATCCGCGAGCAATTGCTCGCCAATCTCGAGCAATCCGTCGAGTGGTTCTACGCCCAGATGCCGGGCTACTATTTCCGGATCACCGAGCAGGCCGAGCAGATCCGCCACCTCGAGGCCATCCACGCGCTGCGCCGCACCACCGACGCCAAGCTGACCATGGTCGACGACGGCGAAGCCGGGAAGCTGCTGTTCCTCGGCCGGCCGCGCGCGCATTCGCTGTTCGACGTCGTGACCATGCTCGGCGACCGGCCGTTCCACCGCGCCGAGCTCCATACCAGCCGCGACGGCAGTCTGTTCGTCCACGCCTTCTCGTACGGGCCGGGCCGCATGCCCGCCGGCTTCGACATGGCGGGCCACCGGCGGGCGATCACCGCGGCCTGCTGCAGCAGCACCGCCGACGCCCTGCCGCCCGAGGTGGTCGGCCAGTACCTCAACGCCGTCGACCAGGGCTACCTCGCGCTGAGCGCGGTCGAACGCGTCCAGCGCCACATCCACGCGTGGTCGCAATTGGATACTGCCGACGGGGTGCACGTCTCGGTCGAACCCTACGGCGAGAGCGCGGCGGTGACGCGGCTGGTGGTCGCGGCGTGCTGCCCGGCGCCGTCGCGTTTCCTGCTGCACATCGCCCGGGTGCTCGAGCGCTGGAAGCTGACCATGGAGCGCGGCTACGCCGACCTGGTGCCGGCGATCGCCGGGTCGCAGCGCGTGCTGATCGGCTCGCTCTACGTCACCGACAGCTCGGGCCATGCGCTCGACGCCGCCACCGCCGAACGGGTCGCCGAGGACCTCAGCGCAGTGCGACGCCTGTACCACGACCGGCTCTCGCCGCTCTATCAGGACGGGACCTACACGCTCGGCGAGCTCGAACTGCTGCGCGCCGCCATCGGCTTCGCCGGCCAGCTGCTGGCACCCGAGCATCCCTACCTCGACGTCGCCGAGGTCGGCGAGGACGTGGTGGTCGGCGAGCCGGCGCAGTGCAAGGAGCTCTGCGAACTGCTCGCGCTGCGCTTCGACCCGGACCGGCGGCAGGATGCCCAATCCTGGAGCGCCCGGGCCGACGCCCTGCTCGCCCGCGCCCGCGCCAGCGAACCGCTGTCGCACGCGGCGGTGCTCGAAGGCATGCACGCGTTCGTCAGCGCCGTGCGCCTGACCAACCTCTACCGTCCCGGCCGCCTGGCCGCCGCGTTCAAGGTCGACCCGTCGATCCTGCCCCAGTCGCGCTTCGCCCAGCAGCCGTTCGGGCTGTTCTACTTCTCGGGCCATGGCGCGCGCGGCTTCCACGTGCGCTTCCGCGCCTCGGCGCGCGGCGGACTGCGCCTGGTGACCCCGCGCAACGCCGGTCAGTGGCTGCGCGCGCGCGACCAGCTGCTCAAGGAGGTCTACGACCTCGCCTGGGCCCAACAGCTGAAGAACAAGGACATCCCCGAGGGCGGCAGCAAATGCATCGCCCTGGTCGAACCCGGCGGCGACGCGTCGTCGGCGGTGCGCCAGGTCGTCGATCCGCTGATCGACCTGATCCTGCCCGCCGAGGCCGTGCCCGAGGTCATCGGTCCGCACGGCGCGGCGCGCACGCCGGATCTCGTCTTCCTCGGGCCCGACGAGAACATGACCCCGGAGCGCATCGCCTGGGTCGCCGATCGCGCGCAGCTCCGCGGCCTGCCCCACCACCCGACGCTGATGTCGTCGAAGCCCGGATCCGGCATCAACCACAAGGAGTTTGGCGTCACCAGCGAGGGCATCTTCCGCTGGATCCAGCTGGTCCTGCCGGTCGTCGGCATCGCCGATGGCCAGCCCTACACGGTCAAGCTCACCGGCGGCCCGGACGGCGACGTCGGCGGCAACCTGCTGCGCATCCTGCATCGCGAGCACGGCGAACGTTGCCGCGTGGTCGCCATCGCCGACGGCACCGGTTACGCCACCGATCCCGCCGGCCTGGCCTGGAACGAGCTCCTGCGCCTGGTGAAGGACTCGCTCGGCATCGCTCAATTCGCGCCCGCGAAGCTCTCGCCCACCGGCAAGGTCGTC
>JACDEC010000463.1:0-1176 GCA_013816645.1 Planctomycetota bacterium | reverse complement strand
GGGATGAACTGCTGCGCCTGGTGCGCGAGTCGCTCGGCGTCGCGCAGTTCGCCGCGGCGCGACTGACGCCTGCGGGCCGGGTGGGCGCGGTGGGTGACAAGGCGTCGGAGACCGCGCGCAACAGCCTGCACAACACCGTCGCCGCCGATCTGTTCCTGCCCTGCGGCGGCCGGCCGTACACGATCAACGACCAGAACTGGCGCGACTTCCTCCACGATGGCAAGCCCAGCGCGCGGGCGATGGTCGAAGGCGCCAACATCTTCCTCACCCCGGCGGCGCGCCGCGGTCTCGAGGAAGCCGGCCTGGTGGTGATCAAGGACAGCTCGGCCAACAAGGGTGGCGTGATCTGCTCGAGCTACGAGGTCCTCGCCGGCTTGGTGCTCAGTGAAGCCGAGTTCATCGCCCACAAGGCGCAGTACGTGCGCGAGGTCATCGCCATCCTCTGCAGCCGCGCCGAGGCCGAGGGCCGCGCGCTGATGGCGGCGTGGAAGCGTCGCGGCAAGAGCGCCCGGCTCAGCGACCTGTCCCAGCAGATCAGCGAGGAGATCAACCGTGTCAGCGGCCTGATCGAACCGGCGATCGAGCACCATCTCGACGACGCGGCCTTCACCGGCGCGTGGCTGCGCCAGCTCGAGGCCCACTGCCCGCCGATCCTGGTCAGCGCATTCGCCGACCGGCTCGCGACCCGCATCCCGCGCGCCCACCGCGTGGCCATCCTCAGCAAGCGCCTGGCCAGCAGCATGGTCTACCGCGAGGGCCTGACCTGGTGCCGGACCTACCTGCAGGATTCGGATCGCCTGTGGGAAGTGCTGTCGACCTACCTCGAAGCCGAGAGCGAGGTGCGCGCCGCCGCCGACGCCATCCGCCGCCTGGGGCTGCCCAACGCCGAGGAACTGGTGCGGGTGATCTCGGCGGGCAGCCAGCGCGAACTCGTAAGACAGCGCCTCGGCCAGGAATTCTAGCGCCGCATCCATTCTCGACGGCGATGCCGGCGTTGCGCTCCTCTTGCGCTCCACCAGGAGCGCGGCGAGTCGCGCGCCTTGGCCTCGCCGCCGATAATGGCGCGGCGTGGGTTTGGTTAAGGCCTTCCCGTTCGATCCGTACTCTTGCGTTCCACCAGGAGCGCGGCGAGTCGCGCGCCTTGGCCTCGCCGCCGATAATGGCGCGGCGTGGGTT
>JACDEC010000462.1 GCA_013816645.1 Planctomycetota bacterium | reverse complement strand
GGCGCGAGCTTGAGCAGCAGTGGTTTGCGGCGCCCGGACGAACCCGGCAGGCGGCCGGAGGCCGCCGGGCAGGTCGCGTCCAGGCAGGCGCGCACCCCGGCGAGCAGCGGGCGCAGGGCGGATTCGGCCTGGAGATCGCGCAGCCCCGGGGTGTTCGGGCTCGACACGTTGACCACCAGGTAGTCGGCGGCCGGCGCCAGCGCGCGCACCGAGATCTCGTGGTCGGCGAGCGCAGCCGACAGGTCGACGACCTTCGACTTGCCGATGTTGACGCCGAGCACGCAGCGCGGACGCCGACCGGCGTAGCGCCGCGCCAGCCGCGCGCCGACCTCGGCCGCACCCTGGTTGTTGAAGCCCATGCGGTTGATGACCGCGCGGTCGGCTTTGAGCCGGAAGAGTCGCGGACGGTCGTTGCCGGGCTGGGCGCGGCCGGTGACGGTGCCGACCTCGACGTGCGAAAAGCCGAGATTGGCCAGCCCGTCGATCGCCACCGCGTTCTTGTCCAGCCCGGCGGCGACGCCGACCGGGTTGGCGAACTCCACGTCCCACAATCGGCAGCGCAGCCGCGGATCGCTGACCCCGTAGATTCCGCGCGCCAGCCAGGACAACGGCGGCGCCGCGAGCAGGCTGCGGGCGCCGAGCATGCCGAGGTGATGGGCGCGCTCGGCGTCGAAGGCGAAGAGCAGCGGACGCAGCAGCGCGGTGTAGGCACCCATGGCGGGCGGATGGTAGGGCCATCGTCGCGGAGCAAAGGGCCCGTCCGCTGGACGCACATGAGCGCTGGACGCGCCTGGGCGCTTCCGCCCCTGGCTCCCCGCCTACACTGCCCGGCGATGCCGGACTTCGTCCACCTCCACGTCCACAGCCATTACACGCTGCTCGAGTCGACCACCCCGGTGAAGGGCCTGGTCACGCACGCCAAGAGCCTGGGCATGGACGCGCTGGCGCTCACCGACCGCGGCAACCTGTTCGGCGCCTTCGAATTCCACAGCGAGTGCAAGGACAAGGGCATCAAGCCGATCGTCGGCTGCCAGGTCAACGTCGCGCCCCTGGGCATGCGCGAGAAGACCCGCGATACCCACCAGCTCGTCCTGCTGGCCACCAGCGAGCAGGGCTACCGCAACCTCTCCAAGCTGGTGTCCAAGGCCTGGCTCGACGGCTTCTATTTCGAGCCGCGCGTCGACCTGGAATGCATCGCCCAGCACCAGGAAGGCCTGATCTGCCTGACCGGCGCGGGCAAGGACGCCTTCATCAACCGCCACCTCCTCGTCGGCGCCGACGACGAGGCCGCGCGGCAGCTCGGGATGCTCACGGACATCTTCGCCGACCGCGTCTACGTCGAACTCACCGATCATGGCGTCGAGGGTCCGGTCAGCGCGCTCGCCGGGGCCCGCCGCCTGGCCGCCCAGGTCGGCGCGCCGGTGGTGGCCAGCAACTGGGCCCATTACCTGAACCGCGCCGACGCCACCACCCACGACGTGCAGCTCGCCATCCAGAAGGTCACCACGATCGCCGACACCCGGCGCAAGCGCATGCCGGCGCAGGAGTACTACCTCAAGTCCGCCGAGGAGATGGCTGGGCTGTTCGCCGACCTGCCCGAAGCGCTGGCCAACACCCGCGCGATCGCCGAGCGGGTGGCCAAGACCGTGATCCCCAGCGGCGCCTACCACCTGCCCCACTTCACCTGCCCCGAGGGTCACAGCGAAGCCAGCTGGCTGCGCGAGCTGTGCGCGCGCGGCATCGCCCGGCGTTACGGCGCCGCGCCGTCAGCCGAGGTGCGCGAGCGCCTGGAGTTCGAGCTCGAGACCATCACCGCGATGGGCTTCTGCGCCTACTTCCTGATCGTCGCCGATTTCATCAACTGGGCCAAGGATCGCGGCATCCCCGTGGGGCCCGGCCGCGGCTCGGCGGCAGGCTCGATCGTCGCCTACGCGATGAAGATCACCGACATGTGCCCGCTCAAGTACGGGTTGCTGTTCGAGCGCTTCCTCAACCCGGGCCGCAAGTCGATGCCCGACATCGACATCGACTTCTGCAAGGATCGCCGCGGCGAGGTCATCGAATACGTCAGCAAGAAGTACGGCCAGGACGCGGTGACCCAGATCATGACCCTGGGCACCATGAAGGCGCGCATGGCGATCAAGGACGTGGCGCGCGCCTACGAATGGACGCCCGAGGAATCGCAGGACCTCGCCAACCTGGTGACCGAGGATCCCTCGGGCAAGCACACCCTCGCCGTGTGCCTGGGCAAGAAGCCGCTCGACCAGGAGAAGGGCCTCTACGACGCGGTCGACGCGATGGTCAAGCGCTACGAGTCCGACCACCGCTCGAAGGACGTGCTCGACACCGCCATGGCGCTCGAGGGCCTCGGCCGTTCGCTCGGCGTGCACGCCTGCGGCATCATCATCGCGCCGGGCCCGGTCAGCGATTTCGTGCCGGTGTGCAAGGTGAAGGACAAGCCGGCGACGCAGTTCAACATGGGCCAGGTCGAGAAGTGCGGCCTGCTCAAGATGGACTTCCTTGGCCTGAAGACCATGTCGATCCTCAAGAAGACCGCCGACGTGGTGAAGGCCGCGGAAGGCATCGACATCGACTTCGAGACCGTCCCGCTCGATGACGCCAAGACCTTCGCGATGCTCGGCACCGGCGAGACGCTCGGCGTCTTCCAGTGCGAGTCGTCGGGCTTCCAGGAGCTGATCAAGCTGCTCAAGCCCGACCGCTTCGAGGACCTGATCGCGCTGGTCGCGCTCTACCGCCCCGGCCCGCTGATGGCCGGCATGCACACCAGCTACTGCAACCGCAAGCACGGCCTCGAGAAGGTCGACTACCCGCACCCCGTCCTGGAGAAATCGCTGAAGGAGACCTACGGGCTCTACATCTACCAGGAACAGGTCATGAACATCAGCCGCGAGCTCTGCGGCTTCTCCCCGGCCGAAGCCGACGACCTGCGCAAGGCGATGGGCAAGAAGGACATCAACGTCCTCAAGAAGCTCGAGGAGAAGTTCATCGAAGGCGCTTGGACGACCAACCAGTTCGACAAGGGCAAGTGCAAGGAGATGTGGGAGAAGATCCTCGGCTTCGCGTCGTACTGCTTCAACAAATCGCACTCCGCGTGCTACGGCCTGATCGCCTACTGGACGGCGTGGGCCAAGGCCAACCACTACGCCGCGTTCATGACCGCGAACCTGATCTACGAGATGGACAACAAGGACAAGATGACCTTGTTCGTCGAACGGCTGCGCGCGACCGACGTGCCGGTGCTGCCGCCGGACATCAACGAATCGGGGTGGGAATTCACGTTGGTACGGGGGTCGGGGGTCGGGGGTCGGGGGTCGGAAGCTGCCGAGTACAA